>CALGEF010000136.1 GCA_937881755.1 uncultured Acidobacteriota bacterium | reverse complement strand
AAAACACGGATGCGTAGGCGACCGTCTCCGATAAAGCCGTCCTCAATGTGAGCGCAGCCACGAAATAGAGCGAAAACTGAATGATGCCGAGGAGGAGCGACACAAAGACCGCCGACAGCATGGCGAACTCGACAGCGACAGAACCGCTTTTCCCGCCCGCGAGCCCACGAAGTCGCACGTTGATTTGCGTCACGGGCAAGCATCCCTGCAAATCAGCAGGTAGTCTACCAGTCCGCCGAGCGTGTCCTGCCGGCCTGCGGCGCGCCAGGTGATCTTGTACTCACCGGCCTGCGCCACCTGGAAGTTGATGACCCGCTGCGTCCAGTCATCTGCATACACACACACATCAAGCATGTTCTCCGGAGCAAATGGTTTTGATTCTGCTGTTTCGGCCTTCTCCACGAAGACTTCGATACGGTTGGTCTCCTGATTCCAGGCGCGGTAAGGGGCGACAGCGGGGTCGCTGTCCTTCGCCGCGCACGCAACGATCCCCTTCCAACTGGGATCTGAATTCCTGATGCGCGCCGTATAGAAATAACTGACCTGATAGGTCCCGGGCTGCAGGAATTTAACCCGCGACATGCTGGAATTTGCATTGCATCCGGACACGAAGCAGTGCGAGTCCAGTTCGGCGAAGAAGTTGCCGAACCGGATCGTGCCGCCCGAAAGCTGGGGCATGCCATTGATTTCGATGCCGGCATTGCCGGTTTGCCAGCCGTTCCAGACAGCCCCGCTGGGCATGTTCCCATTCTGTCCGAGAACGGTCCAGGCGTTTCTGGCGAGGGTATGGGCCTGTTCAAAGGATTCAACAAAGAGGACCTCCCCGTTCGGCGGCTTCTGCTCGGGTTGATCGAACAGGCATTCGCGTTTCACCTTCACCGGCAGGGATTTCAGCCCGCCGATCTGGGAGAAAACGGCCGGCGACTCACTCGCGGCTTCGATCGTGATCTGCGTGGCCTTGGTGCCCGCGCTCAGGCCCTTTACGGAGGTGATGCCTGCAGCCTTGATCCGCTGCTCAGCCAGCGCAACAACCGTGCCCGGCCCGAAATCCGAAGTCGCAGGGGCGCCCTGTGCGATCTGGTAGTTGATTTCGACCGCAGACTGGAGGCACGCGACTTCGAGGGCGCTGGCAAGTTTCTGGCGATGGCTCATCGCCTGCGTCAGGTCGATGCCGCCGCCACTGACGAGGATCAGCATCGGCAGCGACAAGGCGAAGATCATCGCGATATTACCGCCGGTATCAGCAGCTATCGAGGCGAGCTCCCGGCCCCGGCAATCAGTTGAGCGATGTTCCAAGTCTGCACCCTGTCCGATCAGGAATTGTGATCCGCTATCGGCCTTAACGACACCTGTCTAAGCCCGACAGGATGCAGGTCCGGTTAAGAACCTGCATCAGATTTATGCGGGGTGTTAACTCTGTCCTGCGGGCCGGCCTGTGAGGCGGCCGGCGCCGGTCGCCTGCGCCGCGCGCACACAGAGCCGTCGCAAGGGTTCAGTTGCGCGGGGTGGCCCTAAAGTCACGGAGCCCCGCCGCGCGGTCCGGCCGCGTCGCAGACAGCGCGCAATGCCCGCCCCGGATCATGATTTCTGCACTGACGCTGTCCGGGCCCGGCGGGATTACGCGGCGGTGACCGCAGCGGCAGCTTTTGGACAGGGCTGGATCTGAACTGCTCTTCATTCCCCGCCCCCGCCTCTCCCGCCCGATAAGCCAGCGCAATGACACATAGTCCTGTCTGAGCAGGTTCCCGGCAGCGCCGCTGCGCGGCGCCCGAGGGTTCAGGCGTTACCCCGGATCGGCCCGACCGGCCCCGCCCCTGGACGGCTCAGGGCCGGGCGCCGGCCCGGAAAGCGGGAGGCGGTTTCCTGTTTCCGGGAACCGGCCCGCACGTCGCGGCGCTCACGAACCCGACGCCAAAGCCTTCACCTGGACCTTTGCCGGGCGCCCGTTGCCGCGGCCATAGAGGTTGACCTCGAGCTTCGAGATCGCGTGCACGAGGGCGTTGGGCCCGTACCTGATGTCGCCCGTGAATTCGATCTTCGGGAAGCGGGCAAACAGCTGTTCGTAAGCGACCTGCAACTGCATCTGCGCCACCCTTGCGCCGAGGCATTTGTGAACGCCATGGCCGAACGCGATGTGCTTTGAGACATTCTCCCGCGTCATGTCGAAGACGTCAGGGTTTGCAAACACCTCCGG
>CALGEF010000135.1 GCA_937881755.1 uncultured Acidobacteriota bacterium | reverse complement strand
GGTGTTGTCCTTGGCCTCAATCAGCGCGATGGGGATGTTGGGTTTGAAATAGAGGATGTAATCGGCGCGCTTGCCCTTGCCACGGCTGACCAATTTTCCACGCACGATGATGCGCCCGGCGGTGAAGCTGACCTCCTCGCGGATTTGATGCATTTCGTCCCAGCCGGCCTTCTTGACCGCCGGGGTGATGAACTTGGTGCAGATGTCGCGTTCGGAGAGGCTTTTCTTGTCCATGCTCATTAAATTTCGGCCCTCCCCGGCATTAGCAAGCGCTGGCCTTCTTCGTCGGCCACGTTGGGGTCGAGGAAGGCGTTGCAGGCGTCAAGTTCGCGCCTTGTTTCTTCAACCGACCGCCAGTCAACGGCGACGGTCCATTTCTGCGCGAAGTCGAGCATACGGATCAGCGGCTCAGGTCGCCTGCTTTGCGACAGCGCCTTCAGCGCCGAGAGATAATTGGCCCGGTAGACCGTCGGGATGACGATGCGTTCTTCACCGGCAGCGACAAGCTCCGCATTCATCATGATCCGCGCCGTGCGCCCGTTGCCGTCCGCAAATGGGTGAACCTCGGCGATGAGGAACATGATAAACACGGCGCGCTGAAACGGCGTTTCCAGACTGCGGCACAGATCGAAACCCTGTTCCAGCGTTCCAGCCACCAGGTCGGGTGCGACGAAGACCGTTGAACCGGCGCGATTCTCGGTCAGCTTGAACTCGCCGGGGCGTTTATCGGAACGACTTTCCATGATTGCCGCATGACGGGCCTTGATAAGCCGAGTCAGTGTTTTGCCGTCCTGTGGTATGCGGTGCATCTCCGCCATGTCGGAAACAATGCGCCAGGTGCCAAGCACGTCATGGGCGTCCTCGGGCCGTTCGTTGGGGATAACACCGCGAAAGACGATGTCGGCGACTTCCTCGACCGCAAACTGCGTGCCTTCGATGAAGTTCGAGAAGTAGGCTTCAAAGAACGCCAGCGTCGCGTTACCTTCCGCCCCGCGATCCATGGCGATGCGGCTGAGCGGTGGGTGGTCGCGCAAGGCGGCGTGAAGCGCCTGAAAGAGCGTAAGCCGATCCGGGTCATAGGGTCGGCC
>CALGEF010000134.1 GCA_937881755.1 uncultured Acidobacteriota bacterium | reverse complement strand
TTGGACGCGCCGGAGAGCGGCCTTGACGATGCGCTGGACCGCGCGCGGGCCTTGCAGACCGCCGGCCTGTGCACCGTGAGCGGAACGCGCATCGACGTGCCGGACGCCGCGCGCCTGTTCCTGCGCACCGTCGCCCAATGCTTCGACGCGCGCACCCCTGCCGCGCCGCAGCAGCGGCATGCCAAGGCGGTTTAGCCCTTCAGCACTTTCGCATGATGGGCGATGTGCTCATCCATGAACGTCGCGATGAAATAATAGTCGTGGCCATAGCCCTCGCGCATCCGGTAATCGAGCCGCTGGCCTTCCTTTTCGCAGGCGGAGATGAAGATGTCCGGCTTAAGCTGGGTCTCCAGGAACGGGTCCGCGGTGCCGGTATCGACGAGGATGAGCGCCTTCGACGCGCCCTCCTTCACCAGTTCGGTGGCGTCATACTGCTCCCACGCCACCGATGGCGGCCCGAGATAGGCGGCGAACGCCTTCTCGCCCCAGGGCACGGGAGCAGGGGATGTGATTGGCGAGAAGGCTGAGCAGGATTTGTACGTCTCGGGATGCTTGAGGTGCAGCGTGATTGCGCCGTGCCCGCCCATCGAATGGCCGAATATGCCCTGCCGCGCCATGTCAGCCGGGAAATTCGCGGCGATCAGTCCGGGCAGCTCGTCGGTGATGTACTGGTCCATCTTGTAGTTCTTGTCCCACGGCGCCTGTGTGGCGGTGAGATAGAATCCCGCGCCTTGCCCAAGGTCATAGGCGTCATCGTCCGGCACATGCCCCCCGCGCGCAGACGTGTCCGGCGCGATGATCATCAGACCGTGGCGCGCGGCGTGTTCCTGCACGCCGGATTTCTCCATCATGTTTGCCCAGGTGCAAGTGAGCCCCGACAGATACCACAGCACCGGCACCGGCCCATGCGCAGCCTGCGGCGGTGTATAGACCGCAAACCGCATCGTGCAGCCCAGCAGCGCCGATTCATGATTGTGTACGGACAATGTACCGCCGAAGGATTTCCAGGCAGAAACAGGTGTGAGGGTCATCGAGAGCCATGCCTTCAGTTTTGTTAGCGGAGCAGGGCTGCCCCGGCCGGGTTCTGGCCTGCAGGCCGTGCGGGTGTCAAGAAACTCGCCCGGCAGGGCTGGGGGCCTTGCGTACCCGCGAGCCATTGCGCATGAAACAGCACGCAGTTCGGGAAGGCAGGGCCGGTGACAAGCACATACACGCTCTACGGCGCAGAGGTCAGCTATTACACCGGAAAGGCGCGCGCCTACCTCCGCTGGCGCGGCGTGCCGTTTGTCGAGGAAGGCGCCACCCAGGCGGTCTACCGGGAGATCATCCTGCCCACGGTCGGCTGGCCGGTCATCCCCGTGCTCAAGTCCCCGGACGGCTCCATTATCCAGGACACAGCCGACATCATCGACTATGTGGAAGCGCGCGAAAAGCTGCAGCCGCCCGCCGTGCCCGACGGACCGGTCCAGCGCTTCGTTGCGCTATTGTTGCACCTCTACGCCGATGAGTGGCTGGTCATTCCCGCGATGCACTATCGCTGGAACTTCAACGAGGATTTTGCCTATGCCGAGTTTGGCGCCCTCTCGGCGCCGCAGCTCAGCCGCACGGAACAATATGAGGTGGGCAAGAAGAACGGCCAGCGCTTCAAGAGTGCGCTGCCCACGCTTGGCATCACGCCGGACACGGTGCCCGGAATCGAGCGTTCGTATAAAGGGTTCCTGGCTGACTTCTCGCGGCATCTCGCGGAGCACCGCTTCCTGCTCGGCGCGCGGCCGTGCCTTGCCGATTTTGCCTTCATCGGGCCGCTCTACGCCCACCTCCTGCGCGACCCGGCCTCCGGCGAATTCATGCGCCGCAATGCGCCGCGTGTGACCGATTGGGTGGGGCGCACGCATTCCGGCCAGAAGGGATCGGGTGACCTGCTGGCCAATGATGCCATCGCGCCGACCCTCGAGCCGATCCTCGCCCGCCAGATGCAGGAACAGTTTCCGGCGCTTGTCGACACCGTGCGGTTATTCACCGAGTGGTCGGCAACCGCGTCTTCAGGCGCGCATGTGCCGCGCGGCCTTGGCGAAATCTGGATCGATATTGAAGGCGCGCGCGGCCCGGCGCAGGCGCGGACATTCCCGCTCCTGCGCCTGCAGGCCGTCACCGATGCCTATGACGCGATGGATGCAAGCGCAAAAGCACGCGCCGACGCGCTGCTGGAGCGTGTCTACGGTGAGCCTCTGAAAACCTTCCGCCTTCCGCGGCGGCTCACGCGAACCAATTACCGGCTCGCGCTCGCCTGACCGTTCCGGCTTACTTACGATGCAAGGCGCACAGCTTGTTGCCGTCCGGGTCCCGCAGATAGGCGAGGTAGAGCGCGCCGGCGCCTTCGCCGCGCCAGCCTGGCGGGTCTTCGATCGCCTTGCCGCCGGCCGCGACGCCCGCGGCATGCCAGGCGTCGGCCTCCTGGGTGGAGGCCATGGCGAGACCGATGGTCATGCCATTGCCGCTGGTGGCGGGTGCGCCGTCAATCGGCGGCGTGACGAGGAAGATGCCGCCATTGTGCATGTAGATCAGGCGGCCTTTCGGGTCGGTGATGCCAGGCTTTCCGCCTACGGACGAAAACAGGGCGTCATAGAACGCCTTGGACTTTGCGATGTCGTTCGAGCCGACCATCATGTGACTGTACATTTTCAGTTCCTCCAGGTTTTGAACAAAAGTCAGGGTGCAGGCGGCCAGGCGCCATGGCCGGCAAAGGCTGCCATGGCAGGGCCGTAATCTTCAGGCGCGGCAAAGCCGTCATAGCTGAATTCCGCGCCGGTCGTGGCACAGGGCAGAGGCTCGCGCGTCATCGTCTCGATGACCGGGCGCGCCCAGCCCGCATCTTCCAGCATGCCCGGCCGGAAGTTCATGAACGCAAATCCGGGCATCCGCGTGAACAGCCAGTTCTTGCAATGCGGACAGAACTTCTGCTGGATTTCTGCATGCAGACCGCCGGTCACCGGCGCGCCTTCGATCACCTCGAAGCCATCCGCCGGCAGCAGCAAACAAAGCGAATACGGCCCGCTCGTCAGCTTCTGGCAATCGGTACAATGGCACGCCATGGATACCACCGGCGCTTTGGTGACAGGCCTCTTCACCTGCCCGCACAGGCAGCTGGCAGACCAGGGAAGTTGCCACGTATCCATCAATACACCACCACACTCCGGATGCTCTTGCCTTCATGCATCAGGTCGAAGGCGTCATTGATCTTGTCCAGCGTCATCACGTGCGTGATCATCGGGTCAATCTCGATCTTGCCGTTCATGTACCAGTCGACGATCTTCGGCACATCCGTGCGCCCCTTGGCGCCGCCGAAGGCCGTGCCGCGCCAGTTGCGCCCGGTGACCAGCTGGAACGGCCGCGTGGCGATCTCCTTGCCGGATTCTGCCACGCCGATGATGACGCTCGTGCCCCAGCCGCGATGGCAGCATTCCAGCGCCTGGCGCATCACCGTCGTGTTGCCCGTGCAATCGAAGGAATAGTCCGCCCCGCCGCCGGTCAGCTCCACGATATGCGCGACAATATCCCTGACGTCCTTGGGGTTGACGAAATGCGTCATCCCGAACCTGGTGCCCCATTCCTGCTTGGACGGATTGATGTCGACACCGAAATCATGTCCGCGCCCGCCATCCGCGC
>CALGEF010000133.1 GCA_937881755.1 uncultured Acidobacteriota bacterium | reverse complement strand
GGCTTGGTCTTGTTGATAACTATTTTGAGTTCGCTCGAGAGGAATCGCGGCTCGATTTCGTAACTTTATCTGAACACGATCTCTGGATGGATCTCAGCGAATGGTCTGAGATGCGCGAGGCCGTTGAGGCGCACTTCCGCGATGGGCAGTTCATAACCTTTATGGGCTATGAATGGACTTCGCTGCCCCAATTTGGCGGGCATCACAATGTGCTGTTCCGCGATCCCGAAACGGCCATTCTCGCGGGCACCCAATATTATCCTGAGCTGAACCAGCTTTATGCGGGGCTGCGTGGCGGCATCCCAGAAGAGGATGTTGTTGTCGTGCCCCACGCACACCAGCCCGGAGACTGGACCAAAAGCGATCCCGGACTGGAACGGCTCGTAGAGATTGTTTCATACCATGGAACTTTCGAATGGTTCGGCCGGCGCTATCTTGATCAGGGTTGGGAAGTTGGCTTCATCGGCTCATCTGACGATCATGTCGGAAGTCCAGGTTATCGGCCACGCGCCTTCGGGTCTCCTGGTTCGGATAATTTCGGAGGGCTGGCAGCAGTCTATGCTAGCGAACTCAGCCGCGACAGCGTGTTTGACGCGCTGCGCAACCGCCAAGCATACGCGACAAATGGCGCCCGGATTATCCTGACGGCGCGACTCAACGGCCAGGAGATGGGAACACGTCTACCTTCTGCATCTCCGACGCGCACACTCAGCGGTAAGGTTGTCGGTACGGCTCCGATCGCGTCGCTGACATTATTGAAGAATGGCGAAGAACTGGAAACTCTCGACTTTTCAGCTGATCATGCCGGGAGCACGCTGGAAATTGCATTCCAATTCGATTCCCAGCCCCTGACCCGGCGCGCGAGCTACCCGGATCCAACGTTCATCGGGACCGTCCAGGTTTCGGGGGGCGATCTCGAATCTGTAAAGGCGCCGGTGGCTGAGGCGCTCAACAGTGAGACCGAATTCGCCAAACTAAGGCAAGATGATATCATAGACTATTCGCTCAGGTCAGGTGGGCGGCACAATACTATCGAACTCGAGATGGCGGCTGAGCCTGATCCGGCTGCGACGCTCACGATTGAGATGGCCGCATCGAAACTGGCTGAGTTTGATGCAAGCACACTCGAGCCGCTTGTCTTTTCAATGGCGGAGCTGACGGGGCCGGGTGTCACGCGTGTGATTGATCCGAAAAACGGCCTTTACTCGATTACGGTTCGGCGCGTCTCTAAACCGGTTATTGAGGACCGGTCGTTCAAATTTATCGACGCATCTCCGGCAGAGGAGGGCGACTATTACTTCCTCAGGGTACGCCAGTCCGATGGCGGGATGGCGTGGACCAGCCCATGGTGGATAGGTGCCCCGTCGAAACGCGCTCGGGAATGACAGGCATCATTCCGGAACATCGACATGGCTCTCGCTCAACTATGTTAGTGGAGCTCAGTAGCACTTCGGTTCCGAAGTTCATATTCCCCGTAATCGCTCGGCCACTCTCAAAAGGCTGGCTGGATAAGAGAAGCGAATAGCTCAGATGATCCCAGGACAACCGCATCGAACTTCCTTCTTGACGCGCATCGCATACGGATTTGGCTCGGTCGCCTATGGCGTGAAGGATAATGGCTTCGGCTATTTCCTTCTTCTGTTCTACGGCACGGTGATTGGCGTGGACCCTGGTATGGTGGGGTTGGCGATATTTATCGCCCTCATGCTCGACGCGGTCAGCGATCCTGTCGTTGGATATGTATCAGACAACTGGCGATCAAAATGGGGCAGACGTCATCCTTTCATGTATGCGGCGGCGATACCTGTTTCGATCAGCTATTTCCTGCTTTGGAACCCGCCTGAACTGAGTGACGGCCAGTTGTTCTGGTACCTGTTGATATTGGCGGTTCTGATCCGAACATTCATCACTTTCTATGAGACACCAAGCTCGTCTCTTCTTCCCGAGTTGTCTCAGGACTATGACGAACGCACAAAGCTGCAGGCGTGGCGGTTGTATTTTGGATGGACCGGCGGAAATTTAATGAGTGTGCTGATGTTCGGTGCGCTGCTGGTAGCGAATGAAAAGTACCCGGTCGGGACTCTGAACAGAGATGGATACGCGGCCTACGGAATAATTTCTTCCGTGTTGATATTTCTCTCCATCATGATTTCGGCGCTTGGAACGCATTCTGAAATCAAGTATCTGAAACCGCCGCCTCCACAGCGGAAAATCGGTCTCGGAACAATCTTTCGTGAGATTTTCGAGACATTAGGCGAACGCTCCTTCTTTGCGCTGTTTCTTGCAACGCTTTTTGGCGCAGTCGCAACCGGTGTATCGGGCGCACTGGCATTTCTGATGCTGACATATTTCTGGGGCTTTTCGGGATCCCAGATTTTCCTCTGGACGCTGCTCGTCTTCATCTCCGCCTTGATCGGCCTGCTCGTTGCTCCCCGGGTCTCAAAGGCGATCGGAAAGAAGCGTGCTGTTATCGTTCTGGGAGTGATCGCGTATTCGATGGCGCCGGCGCCAGTCCTCTTGCGGCTACTTGGATGGATGCCGGAGAACGGTGATCCATTGCTCTATCCGATCGTGGCCGCCATCAACACGATCGATCTCTCACTGATCATTGCGCTGCAAGCCATTCTATATTCCATGATTGCTGACCTGGTTGAGCAAAGTGAACTCAAGACTGGGCGACGGTCCGAGGGCGTCTTTTTTGCGGCTGTAACATTTACGCGCAAGGCGACACAGGGGCTCGGCGCGTTTGCAGCGGGGATAATGCTGTCCGTGATATCCTTTCCCCAAGGAGCGGCAAGGGGAGATGTGCAACCCGAAACGCTATGGAAGCTCGGCGCGTTCTACGCGCCAAGCCTGCTATTGCTTTGGACGCTCATGATTGTTGCTGTTTCATTCTATCGGATCGACCGTCAGGATCACGAACAGAATCTCCAGCGACTTGAAGACATCGAAGCAACGAGAGTCAGATGAAATGCACAATTTCCGGCCAGACTGAGGCGTGAGCAAGCTGAACCCTTGCCATGATGGGCCCGGCGTGCGGGTCACAAGCACCCTTCGGCCGGGCCGCCATCGCTGGTGCGAGAGCGTTTGCATGAGCGAAGCAGAAGGTTTGTGTCGACAGGGTCAGGAATGTAAGACAATGTTGGGCATGTTTAATGCGCAAGTAGGCGCGCGTTGAAGAGCTTTTTCGGCATTTGGGGGAAGACATGAAGATTGCGGCCTTTCTCGCTCTCGGCTTGGCTGTTTTGGCTTTAGTTCTTTGGCAGGCATTCGGTCGCGCGCAGCAGGTCGCTCCTATTCAGGCTGGCGCTTTGCAGGCCCATCTCGAACACTATGCGCGCGCCGGTCATCATCGGTCCGGCGGTGACGGTGACGCGGCGACCCGAGATTGGCTCTCAGGAGAACTTCGCGATGCGGGGTTTGACGTGGAGGTCCAGTCAATTCCGTTTGAGCAGTGGAACCATGAGGAGGCATATCTCGAGACGGCGGGCGGGCGATTGGAAGGGTTTCCGCTATGGTGGCCGCCAAGGGATCCAGGCTTGCGAAGTGTCAGCGGTCGTGTGCGTCTGGTCGCCGATGCCGGGCCGGGAGACATCGGAGTCATCTCTATCGATCCCTATCTGCTTGCGTCACTGAAGGATGAGCATCGCAAAGTTATTGCAGACGCGAGGGAAAGGGGCTTGGTCGGAATAATAATCCTTACAAAGACTATAAGCGGAGAACACTTCGCGTTTAATGCAGAAGCTGGCCTCGCGGATATCGCTGTCCTTATCCTGGGTTCGGAACACGCTGGCGCCGTCGACAAAGTTATTGCTGACGAAACAGCCGCTCAACTGAGACTTCATGGGGACTACCAAACGTCAGCGACTTGGAATGTTATAGGTCGGCTTAATCGCGCGGGTTCGGAAACGGTGGTCGTCTCCACACCGAGAACGGGGTGGTTCAACTGCGGAGCCGAAAGAGGGCCCGGTGTCGCGCTTTTCGTTGAGCTGGCCCGCTGGGCTGCGAGTGAGGGCGATGCTGACCTCGTATTTGTCGCAACAGGCGGGCATGAGATCGCGCATATTGGCATGGATGCCTTTATGAAGGCCGGTGCACCAGATCCTCAGACGACTGCGAACTGGGTTCATCTTGGAGCCTCAATCGCTGCCCATGAGTGGGCTGATCCAGATGAGCGCCGTCTGGGGGCATCATCTGCGCAGAATTCAGCAACGCGTTGGATCATCTTTTCAGAGAATCAGACGTTCGAAATGTTTCGCCACTTTCATTCGTTGGGCTATCAATTTTCGCCCGCTAATGTTTCAGTTTTTGGCGAGGCAAAAGATGTTCATGCTGCTGGATACTCCCGTTTCTTTGCCTTTGCTGGTGGTCACCCTTACTTTCATCTGCCCAGCGATGAAGCCGACAATACATCTGGAGAAATGCTGGTCCCCGTCGCATTGGCAATCCAGAAGATCATGCTGAAGAGTCTCTGACCTTTCGACAGGTCCTTTTGCGTCAACCTGATACCCGCAAAAAGCTCGGTGGCTCTCTGGAAGTCACCACAAAACGCTTGCGCCAGGAATACATGAAGGTAAGATTGTCAGACAATCGAGGTGACTATTCATGAGGCAAGCCGTTATTGTTTCCACAGCGCGTACCCCCATAGCAAAGGCGTATCGCGGGGCGTTTAACAACACCACGTCGCCGACTTTAGCCGCATTCGCGATCAGGGGCGCGATTGCAAAAGCGGGGATTGAGGCGGGCGACATCGAAGACGTCATTATCGGTGCGTCTCTACAGCAAGGCAGTCAGGGCTTGTGTCTGGGGCGGCAATCAGCCTTGGCCGCGGGATTGCCCATTGAAACAGCTGGCATGAGCGTCGACCGTCAATGCTCGTCAAGTTTGATGACCGTCGCGATCGCCGCCAAGAACATTATCGTGGATGGCGTCGATATTGCGATCGGTGGAGGCGTTGAATCGATCTCCTTAGTGCAGAACAAGCACATCAATCGCTTTCGTGCCGGCGATCGATCCGTGCTTGATGCGAGAACAGACATCTACATGCCCATGATCGACACGGCTGAGATCGTTTCTCGGCGGTACGGTATTTCCCGTGAGCAATGCGATGCTTATTCTGTCGAATCTCAGGCGAGGACGGCATCTGCACAGGCCTCCGGCGCTTTCGATGATGAAATCGTACCTGTCACGACAGTCAAACTCGAGATTGATCGGGCGACACGTGAGACCCATGAGCTTGAGGTTACGATTTTCAAAGATGAGTGCAATCGTCCGGGTACAACAATGGATTCATTGGCTGCCCTCGCGCCCGTTCGAGGCGAGCGCGGTTTCGTCACAGCTGGCAACGCCTCTCAATTGTCGGATGGGGCATCTGTCTGTCTGCTCATGGAAGCGCGGGAAGCAGAGCGGCGAGGGTTGCAGCCACTAGGAGCCTACCGGGGCCTTGCCGTTGCGGGCGTGGCCCCTGATGAGATGGGCATCGGACCCGTTCCCGCTATCCGGCGCTTGTTGCAACGAAACAATCTGTCCGTAGACGAAATCGACCTTTGGGAACTGAACGAAGCGTTTGCCAATCAGGTACTGTTTTGTCGAAACACTCTTGGGCTGCCAGCGGATCGACTGAATGTAAATGGTGGCGCCATTTCTATCGGCCACCCGTACGGAATGACTGGTTCCCGGATGATAGGTCACGCCCTGATCGAAGGGCGGCGTCGCAACGCGAGATTTGTCGTTGTCTCCATGTGCGTCGGCGGCGGGCAAGGGGCTGCTGGCTTGTTCGAAGTGTTTCAAGGAGAAGGTAAGTGACGAAGGACATGAGACTTGATGGAAGAGTCGCTCTTGTAACGGGCGCCGGCGGTGGCCTCGGAAGAGCGCACGCGATGGAATTGGCGCGCCGGGGCGCAAAAGTAGTTGTCAATGATCTAGGGGGTGCTCGCGACGGCTCTGGTGCGACGCTGGGTCCAGCGGAAACAGTTGTCGCAGAAATCAGGGAGGCAGGTGGTGAAGCGGTTGCAAACGGCGACAGCGTCGCTGATCGCGCCGGCGCTCAGAACATGGTCGCGCAAGCGATGGATAACTTCGGACGCCTCGATATCCTGATCAACAATGCGGGCATTCTTCGCGACAAGACGTTCTCAAAAATGGATCTCGATGATTTCGAGTTGGTGGTTCAGGTTCACTTGTTGGGTTCCGCCTACGTAACTCATGCAGCTTGGCCGATTATGCGGCAGCAAAAGTACGGGCGTATCGTTATGACCACATCGTCGTCGGGACTTTATGGAAATTTTGGCCAATCCAATTACGGCGCTGCAAAAATGGGCCTGGTCGGGCTTATGAATTGCCTGAAGCTGGAAGGCGCCAGAGACAATGTAAAGATCAACTGTCTGGCACCGACGGCCTGGTCGCGTATGACGTCAGATTTAATGCCACCTGAGGCAGCGGCATTCTTCACGCCCGATGCCGTAGCTGCTGGAATCGTCTCGCTCTGCGGCGAGGATGCACCCAGCGGGATGATCCTCGAGGCCGGAGCCGGGTACTTTTCCAAGGTCGAAACTGTCGAAGGTCAGGGGGTTGGATTGTATCTCGACGCGACGGCCGAACTGGTTGCCGAAAAGTGGAGTGAGATCATCGATATGACTGGCGCTCGAACCTTTGGCGCCGCGGGTGAGGTCTCAAATGCAATTCTGTCGAAATACAATGCGGGCTGAGCGTTATGGCTGAAGCAATTTCAGATTGGATTGATGTGCCTCAATCCAAAGTCTCAGCTTTCGCGGATCTTACGGAAGACTGGCAATACATTCACATCGATCCTGATATGGCAGGAA
>CALGEF010000132.1 GCA_937881755.1 uncultured Acidobacteriota bacterium | reverse complement strand
GGACCGGAATTTATCGACTATGCCCGCCGTTCTATGGTGCCAACCTTGGTTTGGTACAAAGCCTATCCGGGCCTCAGCGCGCTGCAGCGCGCCCAACATCATGCGGAACCGGCGTATCCGCCTCGGACTGATCAAAGCGAAACAAGGCCATGGCAATACGTCCTGGCTGCAGGAGGTTTAGGGCAATGGCTAGCTACGAACTAACCAACCACCCCGACTGTAGCGCGTCAATCAGGGTGAGAGCAGCGCGACAAACAAGATGAGAATCCTTGGCCGCGACGGATGGAATGTGGACGGTTGATCTATCAGGGGCAAGAGGTTTGTCGCTGGTGATTGTCGCGGAGCGTCAATCAGTGGTGATCTCCGCCGGAGAGGTTTTTTGCTGCCGTAGCCCAGACCCTTTGGCCATTTCTGCAGCCTTCCGGCGATAGCTTTCGACATTCATCTCGAAGATTGTCGCATGGTGCACGAGCCTGTCCACGGCGGCCAGGGTCATGGCCGGGTCGGGGAAGATTGTGTTCCATGCGCCGAAGGGCTGGTTGGCGGTTATCAGCATGGACCTCCGTTCGTATCGCGCGCTGATCAACTCGAACAATACGCTGGTCTCGGCCTGATCCTTGGTGACATAGGCGATGTCATCGAGGATTAGCAGATGGAACTTATCGAGCTTTGCGATGGCGCTTTCCAGAACGAGATCGCGGCGCGCCTGTTGGAGTTTTTGAACCAGATCGGTGGTGCGGGTATAGAGCACGCGGTAGCCGTTCTCGACCAGCGCCAGTCCAATGGCGGAACTGAGATGGCTTTTGCCCACGCCTGGCGGGCCAAACAGCAGGATATTGCCACCCTTTCCGATCCAGCTGTCACCGGCTGTAATGGCTTTGATGTGTGCTTTGGACAGCATGGGCACGGCCGTGAAGTCGAAGGTCTCTAGCGTCTTGCCATGCAATAGGCGGGCCTGGGTAAGATGGCGTTCTATACGGCGGCGGTCGCGTTCTGCCAGTTCATGTTCCACTAGAGCATTGAGCAGGCGCGCGGCGGGCCATCCTTCTTTGTCGGCCTGTTCGGCGAAGCGTGGCCAGAGCGCCTTGATGGCTGGCAAGCGCAGCTCGTTCAGGGCAAGAGTGAGGCGAGCCGCGTCTATGTTAGACGAGTTCATGCTGCTGCCTCCTCTGTGACCAGCGTATTATTCAGAAGCTGGTTGTAGGACGACAGCTCCGGCAGGTGGACCGCAACCGCGGGCACGTTGTCCGGTGACGGTGCAAAGAGTGCGCGCAGGGCCGCGATGTCAGGCAGTCGTTGCTGGCGAAGGTCCTCTTCGAGTTGGGCTGCAAGTTCGGCCTCGCAGCCGCGGTCATGAGCCAGCGCCAAGAGGTCGACCGTTATGCGGCAGGCTTCCCTTTCGCCAACCGTTTCCAGCAGGACCGAGAACATGGTGCGGAAGGCCTGACGCGGGAACAGCTGGTCGCGGTAGACCAGCCCCATCAGCGCCATCGGCTTTTTCCGCAGCGAATGAATGACATGACGGTAATTGACCACGTGGCTGTGGCTGCCGCCTCGCGCTGCGCGCCCGCGAGACAGGGTCAGCAGGAAAGTAGCCCCGAGAAATAGATCGAGCCGGTCATCGAATAAGCGACCGCGAAGCTGATGACCAATCAGCCGGGATGGCACGGTGTAGAAAATCTTGCGCAGCAGGAAACCGCCCGAGGAGGTAACGCGCACCGTCACCTCTTCATAGTCAGTGGTTCGCCGGGTAGGCAACGGTTTGAGGCTGGCGCGTTCAACGTCGATGCGCTTGGCATTGCGGGCGTTGATTCGGCCTACGATCTCGTCGATGAAACGCCGGTAAGCCTGCAGGTCCTCGAAGTCTCGCGACCCGCGCATGATCAGCGCGTCCCCAATGGCGCGCTTCAGGTGGCCATGGGGGCCTTCGATAGAGCCGTTCTCATGGGCTACACCTTTGGTATTCCGCGAGGGCGTCATGCCATAATGTCGGCACAGCGCGTCAACGCGGTCGGTGAGGTCGGCCTGAGCAGATTGCTCCAAATTCTTGAACGCAGCCGAGAGGCTGTCGGTCCGGTGATCCTGCGGAACGCCGCCAAGCGACCAGAGGGCATTCTGCAACCCTTCGGCCAGCGCCACATAGCTCTCGCCACCGAGCACAACATGGGCATGCTCGAAGCCGGAATAGGCCAGCCGAAAGTGATACAGTCGGTGATCCAGCGGCTGTGCGGCGACCGTCACGCCAAGCTTACCCATGTTGGTGAAGTCCGACAGCCCCATCTTGCCCGGCACGTGGATCTGCCGAAAGATAACTTCCTGTTCGGGGCCGTGTTCGGCCCGCCACGCGCGTATCCGCCTCTCCAGCGTGCGCCGAATACCAGGGCTCAAATCGGGGTGTCGGCGCAGGAGTTCTTCGAAGATGGCGACCGACCGCAAACCGGGGGAGGACTGAAGCAGAGGAACCACCTCGGTGTCGAAGATATCCGTCAGCGGGTCTGGCCGCCGCCTGCCTCGCGAGTTCTTCCTCTGCGAAGGCAGGATCGGGTCGGATAGTAGGCGATAGCCGGTCGCTTGGCTGAACCCGGCCTTAACCGCGGCCACGGGAACACAATGGGTTTGTCTGAGCGTCATGAAGAGCCTCATCTGTTGATCGGTGAAATGACGGCCCGGCATGGACGATCCCTCCAACGCGGAAAAATCGACCTGTACCCGAGCCGGCCACAACCGTCAGACCCACCCAATTTTGGGCGAAACGCGGGGTTGGAGGCTCTCCAGTCGGGCTACGCCCTCCCTACGATCCTCCAACCCCGCGTTCTCATCTTGATTGACGCTGGATTCTCATCCTGTTTGTCGCGCTGCACCTAAGGGCAGGCCGCCGCATATCAATGCAGCGAGATAGCGACCGAACGGCATGCGCGTCAAACCGGCGAG
>CALGEF010000131.1 GCA_937881755.1 uncultured Acidobacteriota bacterium | reverse complement strand
CCCCTATATCCTCGAGATGAAGACCTACCGCTACCGCGGCCACTCGATGTCCGACCCGGCCAAGTATCGCAAGCGCGAGGAAGTCGACGACATCCGCACGCACCATGATCCGATCGATGGCCTGAAGGGCCAGCTCATCGAGCAGGGCCACGCAACCGAGGAGGACCTCAGGAAGATCGACAACGAGATCAAGGCGATCGTGAAAGAGGCGGCCGACTTCTCGCTGGAGAGCCCGGAGCCGGACGCCAGCGAGCTGTGGACGGATGTGCTGATCGGGGAGGGCGCGCGATGATCCCCGAACTTTCCTGGCTCTCCGCCGCCTCCGCGCTGTTCTTCGTCTACATCCTCGGTGAAATCGTCACCGGCAACCGGCAATACAAACCCGGCGACCTGCTCGGCCCGCGCGACAATCTTGCGCCCTACAGCCCCGGCCTCGGCCGCGCCAAACGTGCGACGGCCAACATGATCGAGGCGATGTGCCTATTCGTGCCGCTGGTGCTGGTCGCTGTCCTCAGTGAGCGGACGAACCAGTGGACCGAGCTTGGTTGCATGATTTTCTTCTTCGCGCGCCTCGCCTTCGCGCCGCTCTACTGGTTTGGCGTGCCGGTCGTTCGCACGCTCGCCTACTTTGCCGGCGCGGCGGGCCTGGTCATGATCTTCCTTCAAGTCCTTCCGTTCACCGGAGCCTGATACATGTCCGTAGACATCCTGATGCCCGCGCTGTCGCCGACCATGGAGGAGGGCACGCTCTCCAGGTGGTTGAAGAAGGAAGGCGACACGGTAAAATCCGGTGACATCATCGCCGAGATCGAGACCGACAAGGCGACGATGGAAGTCGAAGCGGTCGATGAAGGCATCCTCTCGCACATCGTGGTGCCGGAAGGCACCGAAGGCGTAAAAGTGAATGCGGTCATTGCTGTGCTTGCTTCGGACGGCGAGGATGTCCCGAAGTCAGGGCCGAAAGCTGAAGCGTCGCCGGCCAGAGCAGGGCGGGCCGAGGCCAGGCCGCCCGTGTCCGAGGCCGAGATGCCGGTGGCGGCGGAACGGCCGCGTGCCAGGGTGGTGACTGATCCTTTGGTTCCTGAGGGCGCCACCTTCACCGAAACCACCGTGCGCGACGCCCTGCGCGATGCGATGGCCGAAGAGATGCGCCGCGACGAGCGCGTGTTCGTCATGGGCGAGGAAGTTGCGCAATATCAGGGCGCCTACAAGGTGACGCGCGAATTGCTGCAGGAATTCGGTGAGCGCCGCGTCATCGATACGCCGATTACGGAGCATGGCTTTGCCGGCCTCGGCGTTGGCGCGGCCTTTGCGGGCCTGCGACCGGTGGTCGAGTTCATGACCTTCAACTTCGCCATGCAGGCCATCGACCATATCATCAACTCGGCCGCCAAGACGCTCTATATGAGCGGCGGCCAGATGGGCTGTCCCATCGTGTTCCGCGGGCCGAACGGCGCGGCCAGCCGCGTCGGCGCGCAGCATAGCCACGACTATTCCTCCTGGTATGCGCAGGTACCCGGCCTCAAGGTCATCGCGCCCTACAGCGCGGCGGATGCCAAGGGCCTCCTGAAGGCTGCGATCCGCGATCCGAACCCGGTCGTCTTCCTTGAGCATGAGCTGCTCTACGGCCAGTCCTTCCCGGTGCCGGATGGCGACGATTTCGTCCTGCCGATCGGCAAGGCGGCCGTGAAACGCGAAGGCACGGATGTCACGCTCGTCGCGCATTCCCGGATGGTCGGCTACGCGCTGCAGGCCGCCGAACGCCTCGCTGGCGAAGGCATCAGCGCCGAGGTGATCGACCTGCGCACGCTGCGCCCGCTGGATACCGATACGGTGGTCGAAAGCGTCAGGAAGACCAGCCGCCTTGTCTGCTGCGAGGAAGGCTGGCGCTACTTCGGCGTCGGCGCGGAAATTGCTGCGACGGTGGTCGCGGAAGCTTTCGATTATCTCGACGCCCCGCCCGCCCGCGTCCACCAGAAAGATGTGCCGCTACCCTACGCGGCCAACCTTGAAGCCATGAGCCTTCCGAATGCGGACGATATCGTCGTAGCGGCAAAGAAGGTGTGTGAGGGGATGAGCTGATGCCCATCAACATCACGATGCCCGCGCTGAGCCCCACGATGGAAGAGGGCACGCTGGCCAAATGGCTGGTGAGGGAAGGCGACACCGTCAAGTCCGGCATGATCATCGCCGAGATCGAGACCGACAAGGCGACGATGGAAGTCGAAGCGGTCGATGAAGGCAAGGTCGGCAGGATCATGGTGCCGGCCGGCACCGAAGGCGTGAAGGTCAACGCCGTGATCGCCGTGCTGCTGGAAGAGGGCGAGAGCGCAGGCGACGTGAAGGGGCCTTCGGCGGCGCCCGCGAAAGCGCAAGCTGCGCCTGCACCAGAACCGTCAACGCCTCCCGTTGCCGCTCCGTCGCCGCTAACCCCGGCGAACGCAGGGGGCCGGTCTTCCCTGGCCGTTCCCGATCCCGTCCTGCGCCCGGATGAGCGGAACGTGGGTGCAAGGATCATGGCCTCGCCACTGGCCAGACGCATCGCCGCCAACAAGGGCATCGACCTGAAGGCCCTCAGGGGCTCCGGCCCGCATGGCCGCATCATCCGCCGTGATGTGGAGAATGCGAAGCCCGGCGCCGCCCAGCCCGCCCAGGGCGGCGCACCGATGACGGCTGACGGTCTCATCCTGCCGCAGGTCCTTGATGACCGCGTCTATGCGCCTGACACTTACGAGCTGAAGCCGCTCGGCGGCATGCGCAAGACGGTGGCCAGGCGCCTGACGCAGAGCTTCATGCAGGTGCCGCATTTCCCGCTGAACATCGACATCACGCTCGACAACCTGCTGGAAAGCCGCGCCGCCATTAACGCCGCCGCGCCAAAGGACGTGAAGATCTCCGTCAACGACCTGCTGATAAAAGCCGCCGCGCTGGCGTTGATCGACGAGCCGGACTGCAATGCATCGTACACGGACAAGGGCATCGCCTATCACAAGCACGCCAATATCTCGGTTGCCGTAGCGGTTGAGGGCGGGCTGATCACCCCGGTGATCTTCAGGGCGGAAGGCAAGGGCCTCGCCGAGATTTCCGAAGAGATGAAGGACCTCGCCGCCCGCGCCCGGGATCGCAAGCTGAAGCCACAGGAATACATGGGCGGCACCTTCTCGATCTCGAACCTCGGCATGTTCGGCATCAGGTCCTTCGCCTCGATCATCAACCCGCCGGAAGGCATGATCCTCTCGGTCGGTGCCGGGGAGAAACGTGCGGTCGTGGATGATGCGGGCGCCGTCATCGTCCGCACCGTGATGAGTGTCACGCTTACCTGCGACCACCGCGTCATCGGCGGCGCTGAGGGCGCGAAATGGCTGGCGGCGTTCAGGCGATATGTCGAAACGCCCGAAGCAATGCTGCTTTAGGCCGGAAGGAACACCATGAGCGCCCCATACGATCTCATCGTCATCGGCTCCGGTCCCGGCGGCTATGTCGCCGCGATCCGCGCAAGCCAGCTCGGCATGAAGACAGCGATCGTCGAGCGCGAGAGCCTTGGCGGCATCTGCCTCAACTGGGGCTGCATCCCGACCAAGGCGCTGCTGCGCTCCGCCGAGGTGCTGCACCTCGCCAGGCATGCCAAATCCTTCGGTCTGAAGATTGAAAATCCGTCCTTTGACCTGGAAGCCGTCGTGAAGCGCTCACGCGGCGTCGCCTCGCAGCTGTCGGGCGGCGTCAGGTTCCTGATGAAGAAGAACAGGATCGACGTCATCGAAGGCACGGCCCGTCTCGAGAAAGGTGCGCCCGCGCCAAAGGTCTTCGTCAAGGGCAGGGATGGCAAGGATACGCCGTATACGGCCAAGCACGTCATGCTCGCTACCGGCGCCCGCGCGCGCGACATTCCGCAAGCGGGCCTCGTGGCCGACGGCAGGCTGATCTGGACCTACCGCGAGGCGATGACGCCGGATGTGATGCCCAAACGCCTGCTGGTCGTCGGCTCCGGCGCCATCGGAATCGAGTTTGCGAGCTTCTACAACGAGCTCGGCAGTGAGGTGACCGTCGTTGAAGTGATGGACCGCATCCTGCCGGTGGAAGATGCGGAAATCTCCGCCCTCGCCGAGAAGGATTTCAGAAAGCAGGGTTTCAATATCTTAACGGGTGCCAGGGTCGAGAACGTCAAGGCCGGCAGGAATGTCGTCACCGCCGACATCACGACAAAGGACGGCAAGAAGGAAACCAGGGAATTTGACCGGGCGATCCTCGCCGTCGGCATCGTCGGTAATGTCGAGAATCTCGGCCTTGAAGCGCTCGGCGCGCGGATCGACAAGACGCACGTTGTCGTGGACGGTTTCGGCAAGACCGGTGTGCCCGGTCTCTACGCCATCGGCGACCTCACCGGTCCGCCCTGGCTGGCCCACAAGGCGAGCCATGAAGGTGTCACCTGCGTCGAAGGCATCGCCGGCAGGAACCACGCCGAACCGTTCGACGCCTCTAACGTTCCGGGATGTACGTATTCGCGTCCGCAGGTCGCCAGCGTCGGGCTGACGGAAGCCGCCGCCAGGGCTAAAGGCCACGACATCAAGGTTGGCCGCTTCCCCTTTATCGGCAATGGCAAGGCGATTGCGATGGGCGAGGAGCAGGGGCTCGTGAAAACGATCTTCGACAGGAAGACCGGCGAACTGCTCGGCGCGCACATGATCGGCGCGGAAGTTACCGAACTGATCCAGGGCTATGTCATCGCGCGCCAGGGCGAGCTGACGGAAGCCGACCTGATCCACACCGTCTTCGCCCATCCGACGATTTCCGAGACGATGCACGAAGCCGTACTCGACGCCGAAGGCCGCGCGCTGCACATCTGATCGCCGGCGCGCTTGCGGCCCGGGCCCTGTGCCTGATACGCCTGCCTGCGGCGATCTTCAGGGGTAAGGCAACGATGCGTAGTTTGAGACTGCTTCTTGTGTACGCGCTGGGCCTGCTGGCTGCCTGCGCACCGCCGGCAGAGGAGACGGTCATGGCCCCTGCAGAAGCCCCGGCCGGGATCATCCTGCCAGACGCACGCGAGGGCGTGGCAGGCGACCGGTTCGCCAGGCTCGCCCTCTCCTGCGTCCACCGGGAGTATCCCAACAAGATCAGCCATGTGCTGAACTCGGCCGACGATGCCCGCCCGGCGCGGGAGCTCTACCCGGCCTTCTACGGCTGTTATGACTGGCATTCCTCGGTGCACGGCCATTGGCTGCTGGTCCGCATCCTGAACACCGATGCCGAAACGCCCTTGCGTGCCGCGATCCTCGACGCGCTGGGCAAGAGTTTCACCGCTGCAAACATCGCGGGCGAGCTCGCGTATTTCCAGGGCCAGGACCGCGCGAGCTTCGAGCGGCCCTATGGCACCGCCTGGTTCCTGCAGCTGATGACGGAGCTGCGCGGGGCCGGGTTTCCGCAAGCTGCCGGCTGGGTCGAGACGCTCGCGCCGCTGGAGACGTTGATCCGTACGCAGACCCTGGATTGGCTCACCAGGCTCGTCTATCCGATCCGCTCCGGCACCCATAACCAGACGGCTTTTGCCTTCGGCCTGATGCTCGACTGGGCCGATGCGACGGGCGACGCCGGGTTCCGCGCGGCGCTCGCCGCCAAGGCGCTCGCCTTCCACGCGGGCGACACGAACTGCCCGCTCGCCTATGAGCCCTCGGGCGAAGACTTCCTCTCGCCCTGCCTGATGGAAGCCGACCTGATGCGCCGCGTGATGCCGCAGGCGGAGTATTCGGTCTGGCTCTCGGCCTTCCTGCCGCAGGTTCCGCGGGATGGATCGGGCGACTGGCTGACACCCGGCATAGTGCTCGATCCTGCCGACGGAAAGCTCGTGCACCTTGACGGGGTCAACCTGTCCCGCGCCTGGGCGCTGGAAGGCATTGCCGCCGCACTGCCGCCGGACGACGCGCGCGTGCCCGCCCTGCTGGCGGCAGCGAGCGTACACAAACAAACCGGTCTCGCCGCCGTCAGCGAAGCGCACTATGCGGGCAGCCACTGGCTGGCGAGTTTTGCGACCTATCTGGAAACCCGCCGGGGCATCGCGCCGCAATGAAGCTCCCGATCGGCCCCGGCGCACTGGTCACCGCGGCCTTCATCGGTCCGGGCACGGTGACGGCGTGCACGCTGGCCGGCGCAGATTTCGGCTATGCGCTCCTCTGGGCGCTCGTGTTTGCGACGGCCGCCACCATCATCCTGCAGGAAATGTCGGCGCGGCTCGGCGTGATCACGGGGCGGGGCCTTGGTGAGGCGCTGATGGCGGGCGCGGGAAACCCGGCGCTGAAATTCGCGGTGGCCGGATTGGTGGTTGTTGCTCTGGCGCTGGGGAACGCAGCCTATCAGGCCGGGAACCTCACCGGCGCGGCGCTGGGCGGCGAAGCGATCTTCGGCCTGGCCGGGCCAAACCGGAACATATGGGTGATCGGGCTGGCTCTCCTGGCAGGGGCCTTCCTGCTGACCGGCAGTTACAAGCTGCTTGAGCGGGCATTGATCGGGCTGGTCACCGTGATGAGCCTTGCCTTTGCCGGCAGTGTGCTGATCACCCGGCCGGACTTTGGCGAACTGTTCCGAGGCCTCGTGCCTGGCGTGCCGGAGGGCGGCCTGTTTACGGCTATCGCCCTGATCGGCACCACGATCGTGCCGTACAATCTCTTTCTCCACGCCTCGGCGTCCCGCGAACGCTGGGCGGGCAAAGGCGACGCTGGCTTGCAGGAGGCCCGCGCGGATACGCGTGTCTCTGTGGGGCTCGGCGGCCTGATCTCGGTCTTTATTCTCGTGACCGCCGCTGCGAGCCTGTTTTCATCCGGACTTGTCATCCGGTCGGGCGCCGATCTGGCCCAGGCCATCGAGCCGGCTTACGGGCCGGCGGCGCGCTACCTGGTCGGGGTCGGCCTGCTGGCGGCGGGCCTCAGTTCCGCGATCACGGCGCCGATGGCTGCAGCCTATGCCGTGTGCGAACTGTCCGGCAGGCCGCCGCGCGGCACGCTCTTTCGCGTCATTTCCCTGCTGGTCCTGGTGATCGGCGCGCTGATCGCGGCTGCCGGATACAATCCGCTCACGGTCATTCTCACCGCGCAGGTCGCCAACGGAATCCTGCTGCCCGTTATTGCAACTTTCCTGCTCGTCGCCATGAACCGCCGCAGCCTTCTGGGCGACCATGTAAACTCGTCCCTTCAGAACTGGCTCGGCGGCGGGGTGGCGCTGGTCACGTTCGGGCTCGGCGCCCGGCTCGTCCTGCGAGCGGCGGGGGTATGGCCATGACAGCGTCGCTCTGCCTGAATGCGGACCTGGGAGAATTGGCGGGGCCGGAAGGGCGCGCTCTGGACGCGGCGATGCTGGAAGTCGTCACGCGCTGCAACATCGCCTGCGGCGGTCATGCGGGCGATGCGCAGGTCATGCGGCAGACGGTCAGGACGGCAATGAAACACGGCGTACAGATCGGCGCGCATCCGTCCTATCCGGACATGGAAAATTTCGGCCGCCGCAGCCTCGTCATAAATCCGGCAGAGCTTGCAACCTCTCTGGATGTGCAGACGCAGCTTCTGCTGGATCTGGCG
>CALGEF010000130.1 GCA_937881755.1 uncultured Acidobacteriota bacterium | reverse complement strand
GGTGCTGTCGCTGATCCCGCTGCGCAACCGGCGCACCACGCCGGATGGGGCCGAACTGACAACGCGCATCACCGAGGCGATGACCGAGTATCATTGCGACGGAAAGGTCGGCTACGGCATGAGCGAGTATCTCGACCAGATCATTGACGGCCGGCCGATGGGGCGCCTGGCCGGGCACTGATCGGCTAGCGCGCCACCCTCTCCCCATGCAGCGCGCCGAGGATGTCCGGCAGCTGTTGCTCGAGGTCTTCGGCAATCAGCCCGGCGCCGACGCGTCGGCCGGCTTCGCCGTGGATCCAGGCGCCCATGGCGGCGGCGAGGAAACTGTCGACGCCCTGCGTCATGAAGCCGGCAAGGATGCCCGCGAGGACATCACCTGAACCGGCGGTGGCGAGCCAGCGCGTGGCGTGCGTGTTGACGACGACATGTCCGCCCGGCGAGGCAATCACCGTGTCGGCGCCCTTGACGATCACCAGGCAGCCAGCCTTTGCGGCGGCTGCGCGCGCCGCTTCGATCTTGTTGGGGGCGCTGCCCAGGAGGTCACCAAAGAGGCGCTCAAACTCGCCGGTATGCGGCGTCAGCACGTCCGCCTCACGCAGCATGGCGAACAGGGCGGCGGGGTTGTCTGCAAAGACCGTCAGCGCGTCGGCGTCAAGCACGGCGCGGGCGGAGGATCTGAGCACGGCGGCAACATTCTGGCGGGTCTGCGGGGTGACCCCCGCCGCGGGACCGATGATGACGACGCTGGCTTTCTGCGCGGCCTCCAGAAGCTCATCTGCTCCGTCCACGCAGGACAGCATGATGGCAGTGAGGTGCGCGGCGTTGGTCATCATGGCCGAGGGCGGCGAAAGAAGGGTGACGAGCCCTGCGCCGGCGCGCAGGCCCGCGCGGGCGGCAAGACGGGCAGCGCCTGTGGCGCTCATCGGTCCACTGACGACTTTCAGGTGGCCCCGGCGGTGCTTGTAGTCGCCCTGGCCCGGCTGCGGCAGTTCGGCCGCCCAGAGCGCCGGGCTGTTCTCCATCGCGCGGGTCTGCACCGGCACGCCGATATCGGCCACCATCACGGCGCCGCTGAAGGCTGCGCCAGGCAGAAGCACGTGCGCGGGACGCAGCGCCGCGAAGGTGATCGTCCCTTCGGCGCGGAAGCACGGCCCGAGCGGCCTGGCAGTGAAGCCATCGATGCCAGAGGGCACATCGACCGACACCACGCGCGCCGGGCGGGCGGCGAGTGCAGCCGCAGCCCCTTCGAGCGGCCGCGACAGGCCGCCGCCATACAGCGCATCGAGCACGAGTTCATGCGGCGCGGTGAGCGCCTCGTCGAGCGTGCCAACCTTGCCGTCCCAGAGCGCAGCAGCTTTCGCCGCGTCGCCCTGAAGGTCGGCTACGGGCACGGCGCAGAAGACTTCGACCTTGCGCCAGAGCCTGGCGAGCGCGGCGGCCGCAACGAAACCGTCGCCCCCGTTGCCGCCGGGCCCGCACAGAACCTGGATCTGGCCTTCCGGCCAGTGTGCGTGCACGAACTCGGCCACCGCCTCGCCGGCGCGCTGCATCAGGGTGAAACTGTCAGTGCCCGCAGCGATCACGGCCTGCTCAGCGGCATGCATTTCCTGCGGTGTAAGAATAGGTCTGCCCATGGGGGCGGCTCATAGCACGCGGGTTGCCGCTTCGCTTCCATATTCTGCCACACGCAGACGCCCGTCCCTGCGCTCAAGGCGGGTGACCGAGCAGTGGCCGGGACGGAACACGGTCACGCGGTCGTCCTGCTCCAGCAGTCCGCACAGCGCGTTGATCGCGACGAAGTGAGAGAACACGGCAGTCCGGGCTGGCAGGGCATCGACGAAGGCGCCCATGCGCGCGCGCCAGTCCACGAACGGCGCCCCGGCCTCTGTCCAGGTTCCGGCCATCAGGCCCCGAAGCCAGGTGACACGGTCCCCGATATCGGGCGGCGTGCCGATTTCCGAGACCTGCGGGGCAATCGCCGGCGTCAGCGAGAGGAGGTCCGACAGGGGCGCCGAGGTTTCGCGGCAGCGCTGCATCGGGCTGGAGATGATGTTCGTGATGGTGGCCGCGTTCAACTGCGCCGCCACGGCTTGCGCCTGCTTTGCGCCGAGCGCGCTGAGGCCGGGATCGGGATGATCCCCCCAGCCGGCTGCGGCCTCGCCATGCCGGATCAGGTAGATCAAGCGGAGACCTGCGCGCCGGCCATCGCCTGCGGCTGGAGCACCGGGGTGTAGCCGTGCTGGCCGAGCAGCTTCAGCGTCTCGCGGTAGATGACCGGCCTGGCGATGCCGAGCCGGGCCCGTGCCGCGTCCAGCGGTTCATGCATCAGGGCAATGATGTCCTGCTCGATGATCTTTTGGGCGGCCGCGCCATTGCGCTTGCCTTCCCAGAAACAGTCCATGATGCGGGCACCCCTGGGCGCGCGCTTTGCGATGGTGCGGCAGCCCACATAGGCGATGAAGATGACGCCGAGCCCGGGTTGCTGGCTATAGGTGAAGGCAAGCAGGGAGGCTTCCCCGAGCGCATCCCGGTTATAGCCCGAGAGCACATGGAACAGGTCATGCGTGTCGCGCAGGCGATTGCCGTACCACATCATGTCGTCTTCATACTCGCGGGCCCTGGAGCGGAACTTCTGGCTCTCTTCCACGAGGCCCTGGGCGGACAGGCCTTCGCGCTCCATGAATTCGACATAGGCGCGCCCGACGGTGCCGTCCGGCAGGGCGCGGATCCAGCTGTGATCGTCGAGGATCGGCGGCAGGCAGGGCTTTTCCTGAAGCAGCTTCTGCCCTTCGGGCCTGGCGGCAAAGGCCCAGAAGTTCTTTTCGAACGACTTGCCGTTGAGCGCCTCGATGATGTGGAACACCTGTTCAGTGTCTTCCTTGTCCGCGATCAGCTTCTGCATGTGCGACCATGCCTTGAACGGGCGGAAATCCGCGGCGCGGCGATCAGGATGGACAAAGGCTTGAGGGGTCATTCGGGCGTCTCCTGAAGTTCCTGTCCCTTTAGCATGCAGGCCTCAGAGTGAAAAGTGACGCAGGCGTCATTGTTTTCGAAATCCGGCCGGAAACGCCTGCCTACTTGTTAGGCGATGGCGCCTGATAATTTACCATGCAAGGTTCACGGCGCACGACTCCCCCGCCTGACTATCGCTTCGGCACCCGACACCCCATACGCACATTTGAAATCTTAACCGGGCGCCTGGGGAGAACCACGCATGAAGAAGATCGAAGCCATCATCAAACCGTTCAAGCTGGACGACGTGAAGGAGGCCCTTCAGGAAATCGGCCTGCAGGGCATGACCGTCATCGAAGCCAAAGGCTTCGGACGCCAGCGCGGACATACCGAACTCTACCGCGGCGCC
>CALGEF010000129.1 GCA_937881755.1 uncultured Acidobacteriota bacterium | reverse complement strand
CCGGTGGCGCCTGCGTCACCGCGCGCTGCGGCGCGCGTTCTTGCAGAGACCCAGTGGCGCGATGCCAGCCAAGGCCGCGCCCGGCTCGTGCGCCTTCCCGGCATCTACGGACCCGGCCGCTCACCCTTCGACCGGTTGCGCGACGCCACCGCCCAGCGTGTCATCAGGCCAGGCCAGGTCTTCTCCCGCGTGCACGTCGATGACATTGCCAGCGGACTGGCTGCACTGGTGCAACGGCCGGAAGCGACCGGGGTGTTCCATCTGTGCGACGATCTTCCGGCGCCGCCGCAGGACGTGACCACCTTCGCCGCACAGCTTCTCGGCATGGCGCCCCCGCCGGACATTGCCTTCGGGGACGCCCAGCTCAGTGATATGGCGGCGAGCTTCTACGCCGAATGCAAGCGCGTCGCGAATGCCCGCGCCAAAGCGGCGCTCGGCTGGCGGCCCGCCTATCCGACTTACCGGGAAGGCCTGCGCGCCATTCTCACCGCGCAAAGCACTGCTTGGTCCTGAATATTCCTGCTTCCGCCAGATTCGCGCCCCTATGGCGCCGCTCGGATCGTGTGTAAGATGGCAGCGATACTCGGGAGGAGTTTCATCGATGTCAGTCATGGTCCGGGGTCGTTGGGCGGTCCTAGGTGCGCTTGTCTCTTCAGCAATGCTTGCTCTTGCAGCCTGCGGCGGCTCGCAGACGGCGCAGGGGCCGGGCGAGGACAGCGATGCCCAGGTCCTTGTCGAACGCTCACCGGCCGACGAAGCCGCCGCCCGCAAACGCGATGAAGCGCGCCAGCGCGCCCGCGAAGCCGCCGAAACCGAGTTCTCCTATTTCCGCTACCGGATCGACACTTCCGCCGAACAGCCGCTCGCCTGCCTCGTCTTCTCCGCGGCACTTGATCCGAAAACGGACTATTCTCCTTATGTTGAGTTCCGCCCGGCCTTCCGGGCCGCGCTGACCGTCGAAGGCCGCGAGCTGTGCGTCGGCGGCCTCACCTTCGGCACCACCCGCACCGCGACGATCCTCGCCGGTCTTCCCGCCGCCGACGGGCGCACGCTGAAACGCGCCGAAACCGTTGCGATCGACTTTGCCGACCGCCCGCCTTTCGTCGGCTTCAAGGGTACCGGCGTGATCCTGCCGCGCGAGAATGCCGACGGGCTGCCGATCGAGACCGTCAATGTCGACCAGGTCCGCGTCACCGTCAGCCGCATCAATGACCGCGCGCTCGTCTTCAAGAACATCAACGCAGGCACCGCGACCCGGCAGGGCCAGTGGTCGTGGCTCTGGGGTCCGGACTCGCCGGATGATGTCGGCGAAGAACTCTTCAACGGCATCATGGACATCGCCAGCTCGGCCAACGCGCCGGTGGTCACCGTCTTCCCGCTTCAGGATGTCGTCGGGCCGATGAAGCCCGGCGCCTATTTCGTCAGCGTCACCGACGCCGCCGACCTGAACGACGCCGAAGGCCCTGCCGCTGCGTCCGGCCGCTGGATTCTCCTCACCGATCTCGCGCTCACCGCCTATCGCGGCGAGAACGGCCTCGATATCACGCTGCGCTCGCTGAAGGATGGCAAGACCGTCCGCAACGCGACCGTCCAGCTGCTTGCTTCCAGCAATGCCGTCCTCGCCGAAGCCAGACCGAATGAACAGGGCCGCGTCACGTTTGATGCGCCGCTGATGAACGGCCAGGGCAGCATGGCGCCCCGCCTGGTGCTGGCGACCGCTGCGAACGGCGAACTTGCTGCGCTGGACCTTGCCCGTGCGCCGGTGGATCTCTCCGAACAGGAAGTCGGCGGACGGCGCACGCCCGGCCCCGTGGATGCCTTTGTCTATACTGATCGCGGCATCTACCGCCCCGGCGAAAGTGTCGAGCTGACCGCCATGCTGCGCGACCGTGCCGGCCGTCAGGTCACCGGCCGCAATGGCCACCTCGTGATCTACCGGCCGAACGGCCTGATCGCCTCGAAAGTCCGGTTCACGGATCCGAAACCCGGCGCCGTGCTGTCGACCTTCGCGCTGCCGCGCGGCGCCTCGCGCGGCGAATGGCGCGCCAGCATCGAGATCGACGGCCTTACAGCTTCCGCCGGCGAAGTGCGCTTTGCCGTCGAGGATTTCGTGCCCCAGCGCATCGCCGTTGATGTGAAGACCGATGAGAAGAGCGCCCTCAAGGCGGGCGGCGTGCGGGATGTCGAAATCGACGCGCGCTTCCTGTATGGCGCCCCCGGCGCGGGCCTCACGGTGAAGGCCGAAGCCCGGCTCGAAGCCGACCCGTCGCCGTTCAAGGCGTTCGACGGTTTCACCTATGGCCGCCACGATCAGACCTTCGAGGAACAGATCCTCGAGTTCGATGATACAACCACCGATGGTTCCGGCAAGGCGCTCGTCCGCCTCTCGCCCGGCACGGCGGGTTCGAATTCCGGCCTGCCGCTGCGGCTCAACACAGTTGTCAGCGTGCTCGAGCCCGGTGGCCGCGCAGTCGCCGGAAGCGTCCGCGTGCCCTACCGGCCCGAAGGCCTTTATGTCGGCGTAAAGCCTTCCTTTGAATCGAGTGTCGAGGAAGGCGGCGAAGCCAGGTTTCAGGTCGTGGCCGTCAATGCCGAAGGCGCCGCCGTTGCGCAGCGCCTCAACTGGAAAGTGCTCGCCATCGACTATCACTATGACTGGTACCGTGACGGCGAACAGTGGACCTGGCGGCGCTCGCGTACGGTCACCAAGGTCAATGAAGGCGTGCTGACCACGCCCGCCGGCGGTGTGGGCGAGATCAAGGCGCCCGGCCTCGAATGGGGCAGTCATGAACTGGTGATCGAAGGCCAGGGCGTGTTTGCCGCCTCGGGTGCAAGTTCCAGCTTCTATGTCGGCTGGGGCGGATGGACGAGCGAAGACGGCACTGAAGCGCCGGACCGCGTGAAGGTCGTCGCCTCCGAAAAGTCGCCCAGGGCCGGCCAGAGCGCCGAACTTACCATCGTGCCGCCCTATGACGGGCAGGCCCAGGTTGTGGTGGCGAGCGACCGTGTGCTGAGCGTCCAGAACGTCGGTGTCGTCGCCAAGGGCACCCGGATCACGCTGCCGGTGACGGCCGAGTGGGGCGAAGGCGCCTATGTCATGGTCACGGTCTATTCCGGCCGCGATCCGGTCCTCAATGCCAAGCCGCGCCGTGCGGTCGGCATCGCCCATGTGCCGGTGGACATGGCCTCGCGGACCTTCAAGGTCACGCTGGATGCGCCTGACGTGGCCCGTCCGCGGACGGACCAGACGGTGGACGTCAGGATCGAGGGCGGACCGAAGGAACAGGTCTACCTGACCCTGGCCGCCGTGGACGAAGGCATCCTGCAACTGACGAAGTTCAGGTCGCCGGACCCGGTGGCCCACTACTTTGGCCGCAAGGCGCTCGGCGTCGAACTGCACGACGATTATGGCCGCCTGCTGGACCCGAACATGGGCCTTCCGGCTGAAGTGCGCGTCGGCGGTGACCAGCTCGGCGGGGAAGGGCTGACAGTGGTGCCGACCAGGTCGGTCGTCATCTTCTCCGGGCTCGTCGAAGTCAAAGGCGGACGCGCGAAAGTTCCGCTCGCCCTGCCGGAGTTCAACGGCGAACTTCGCCTTATGGCGGTGGCCTGGTCCAGGACCGGTCTCGGATCTGCTGAAAAGAAAATGAAAGTGCGTGACCGCGCGCCGTCTGACCTTGTTATGCCGCGTTTCCTCGCCCCCGGCGATGAAGCGGTCATCACCGCGTCCATCGACAACGTCGAACTCGCCGCCGGCCAGTTCACGGCCAGGGTCTCGGGCGGCCAGCAGGTCAGCGTGCCGGCCACCGCGCTCACCCGCACGATCGGGGCGAGCCAGCGCGCAGACCTGCCGGTGCGGGTGTCGGCGAAGGCCGAAGGCATCTCGCCGCTGCGTCTCGAAGTGTCGGGTCCTCAGAATTACTCCGTCACCCGCAACTACGAGATCCAGACCCGTTCGCCCTACCTGCCGGAATCGCGCTCGACCTCGCAGCTCATGCGGCCGGGCGACACCTTCAGCGTCACCAGGGACCTGCTGAAAGGTTATGTGCCCGGCTCGGCGGATGTCGCGGTCGGCTTCTCGCTGATCCCGGTCGATCCGGCGACGCTTTATGCGTCGCTCGACCGTTATCCCTATGGCTGCACGGAGCAGATCTCCAGCCGCGCGCTGCCGCTGCTCTATTCCGAACAGCTCGTCGCCATGGGCGCAAAGGGCTCGCGCGACAATGCGCGCGACAAGGTGCAGGTCGCCGTAAACACGATCCTCAACCGTCAGGGCGCCGATGGTGCCTTCGGCCTCTGGCGCGAAGGCGACGGCTACGCCGCCCCCTGGCTCGGCGCTTATGCAACCGACTTCGTCTACCGCGCCAGGCAGGCCGGATATTCGGTGCCGGACGAGGCGTTGACGCGGGCCTACGCCGCGCTGCGCAGTGTTGCCACGGGTGATGCCTGGCGGGTCTATGGCTACGACACCGAGGTGTACGAAGGCCAGTATTCGGCCGACACCCAGCAGCAGATGATGTACCGTTCCTCGGCCTTCGCCCTGTATGTGCTGGCCAAGGCCGGGCAGGCGGACATTTCCCGCCTGCGCTACCTGCATGACCGCGAGCTGGACAACATCGCCAGCCCGCTCGCCCGCGCGCATATCGGGGCCGGCCTTGCCTATCTTGGCGACCGGGCGCGTGCTGCCTCGGCCTTCAAGTCGGCGGAGTCCAAACTCGGCTACACTAATGGCGGTGACTATTACCAGACGCCGCTGCGCGACCTGGCCGGCATCCTTGCCCTTGCCGGTGAAGCGGAACTTCCCGCCGTGGTCGAGCGTCTCGCCGCCCGCCTCGGCAAGGATGTGCCGGACGCGGCCGACCTGACGACGCAGGAGAAGTCCTACATGCTGCTCGCCGTCAACGCCCTCACCAAGGGCGAAGCGGCGCTGCAGGTCGGCGTGACCGGTCTCGGCAACGGCAATGACAACCAGCGTCAGTACATGCTGACGGAAGCACAGGCGACCAGCGGCGTCAGCTTCAGGCTGAATGCCAGGGCGCCGGTCTTCCGCACGGTGCTGGTCACCGGCGCGCCGTCTGCCCCGCCGCCGGCCGTCTCTTCGAAGCTCACCGCGCAGAAGCAGTTCTACACTCTGGGCGGCAGTGCGGTGAAACCCGGCGAAGTGCGACAGGGCGACAAGTTTGTTGTCGGCCTGACGATCTCGACCGAGGAGCGCCGCCTTAATCCGGTGATTGTGGCAGACCTTCTGCCGGCTGGTTTCGAGATCGAGACCGTGCTGCGTCCGGCCGATGCCCGCGTCGTCGAGTATGACTGGTCGACCGGCGAAGACCGTGTGCGGGCAGGGGCGTTCGATTTCCTCGGGGAGATCGCGCAGGCCCAGTCGTCGCAGGCGCAGGATGACCGGTATGTCGCGGCCATCAACGTTTACGACAGGCCCGTCACGCTCGCCTATGTCGTGCGCGCAGTGACCCCGGGATCGTTCGCGATGCCGGGCGTCGTTGCCGAGGACATGTACCGGCCGGAAGTGTTCGGCCGCTCTGCGCCGGGCAGGGTGACCATCCTTGCCGCGCAGGGCGCTGCCGGCGGCAAGTAAGGGAGGCATGCGAGTGACCGGGGCCGCGTTCTGGGCCGGGCTGAAGGGGCTGGCCTGGCCCAGGCGGCTCATGGCCGGGCTCGGCGCCTTCCTCGCGGCGGTGCTGGTCCTGGACCTCGCCTTCCCGCCGCCGCTGGCCCGGGCGCATATCAATTCCGTGCTGGTCACCGACCGGTACGCAAAGCCGCTGAGGGCGTTCCCGGCGCCGGATGGCCGCTGGCGGTTTGCCGTCTCGCTTGAGGAGCTCGACCCCGCTTTCGTTGAGGCGCTGGTGCGCGTCGAGGACAAGCGCTTCTGGAGCCATCACGGCACGGACTGGCTTGGCATGGCCCGCGCCGCGGTGGACAGCGCCGCGGCAGGCCGCGTGGTCTCCGGCGGCTCGACCATCACCATGCAGACCGCCCGGATGCTGGAGCCGCGCCCGCGCAATATCGGCTCCAAGTTCATTGAGATCTGGCGCGCCAACCAGCTGGAGCGCCGCTTCACCAAGGGCGAGATTATCGAGCTCTACCTCACGCTTACGCCGTATGGCGGTAACCTGGAAGGCGTGCGCGCGGCCAGCTGGAGCTATTTCGGCCATGAGGCCGACCGTCTGTCCTCGGACGAAATTGCCCTGCTGATCGCGCTGCCCCAGTCGCCGGAAGTGCGCCGCCCGGACCGGCGCCCCGAACAGGCAAAGAAGGCGCGCGACTGGGTCGCCGCCAGGCTCACCGGATACGGCGTCTTCCCGCAAGGTGAAGCCGCAGAAGTCGCTGCGCTCCCCGTGCCGCCCCGCCGGCTCGATTTCCCGGACCGGGCCTGGCACGGCGCCGATGCCGCGCTTGCCAATGGCCCGCGCGAGGATGTCCGCTCCACCCTCGACGCCGCCTTGCAGGCCGAACTGGAACGCATCGCGCTGACCCGCGCCGAGTCCGAAGGCGTCGATGTTCAGGTCTCCGCAATTGTTGTCCACGTGCCGACCCGCGCCGTGCGGGCGCTTGTCGGCTCCGCGTCCCGTGAGCGCGCCGGCGGATGGATCGACCTCACCAACCGCGCCCGCTCGCCTGGCTCGACGCTTAAACCCTTCATCTACGGCCTTGCCTTCGATGACGGCATCGCCTCCGCCGACACCCGTGTCGAAGACCTGCCGCGCCAGTTCGCCGGCTACCGCCCCGAAAATTTCGACCGGATGTTTCGCGGCGATGTGCGCATATCGGACGCGCTGCAGCACTCGCTCAACATCCCCGCCGTGCTGATGCTGGACCGGATCGGCGCGGAGCGTTTCTCCGCCCAGCTCGCCATGGCCGGCGCGCGCCCACGTTTCACCGGCGCGCCAGGTCACGGCGCAGGCCTTGCCCTGGCGCTGGGCGGCGCGGGCCTCACGGCGCGTGAACTCGCCATCCTCTATGCTGCGCTCGGCGATGGCGGCATCGCCAAGCCGCTGGTCTGGCGCGCGCAGGACGAGCGCCTCAGCTACGAAGACCCCGGCCGCCGCCTGATGAGCAGTGCCAGTGCGTTCGAAATCCTCCGCATCCTGCAGGGCTCGCCCGCGCCAGCCGGGCGCATGCCGGGAAGCCTGACGCGCGACGCGCCGCAGATCGCCTTCAAGACCGGCACGTCCTACGGCTTCCGCGATGCCTGGGCGGCAGCGGTATCGGGAGACCACGTCCTCGTCGTCTGGATCGGCCGCGCGGATGGCGCCCCCCGCACCGGCGTCACGGGGCGCGACATTGCGCTGCCGGTGCTCTTCGAGATGGCCGACCGCGTCTCCCACCACCTGCGCGATGACGGCGAAGCGCGCGCCCGCCTGACAACAGAGCCGCGCCGCAAATCCAGGGGCGCCCAGCGCAACCTGTCGGAAAACCGTCCGCCCGAGATCCTGTTTCCGCCGGAAGGCGCCGAGCTCTGGGCGGGCCCCGTCAATGGCCACCCGGGCCGGCCCTTCGTGCTCGCGGGCCGTGGCACGGGCGAGCTCAGCTGGTTCGTCGACGGCACGCCGACCGCCCTCGACGATGCGGGCGCGCCGATCTGGCAGCCCCGCCAGCCCGGCTTCTACCAGGTCACTGCCGTTGACGCCGATGGCCGCGCTTCCAGCGTGAGGGTCCGGGTGCTGACTGAAAACCCGGCATAAGGGCTGAAACCATGGGTGCAAATTGGTCACAACGGGGTGACATTAAGCAATTTTATGCAACGATTGTCTTTGTTCGGGCAGGCAAAGCAACTACTTCGCCACTCGGACGGGTTATTCTGTCTGATTGTGAGTGTGAGAGTTCTGAGTGCCCATGCAGCGTCCCGCCCTGGTAATTGCCCTGACTGCCGGCTTGATGTCGACGGGTCTTGCCTTCTTCTCCAGCGCCGGCGCTGAAGACCGCCGCCTTGAAGATCCGCCAGCGCGCGTTGCGACCGCTGTATTCGCCGGGGGCTGCTTCTGGTGCGTCGAAGCCGACTTCGACAAGGTGGACGGCGTCCTCGAGACGATCTCCGGCTATACGGGCGGCACGGTCGAGAAGCCGACCTACAAACAGGTCACCTATGGCGAGACCGGCCATTACGAAGCCGTGAAGGTCACATACGACCCGGCCAAGGTTTCGTATAACGAGCTTGCCGGCTATTTTGTCCGTCATATCGACCCGACCGATGCGACGGGCCAGTTCTGCGACAAGGGCGACAGCTACCGCTCGGCCATTTTCGTCTCGGGCCAGGGCGAGCGCACTGCCGCCGAAGGCGCGCTCACTGAGGCCGGCGAGGTGCTCGGCGACACGATCGCGACCAGGGTTCTGCCCGCCGCCACCTTCTGGCCCGCCGAAGACTACCACCAGGACTACTACATCCGCAGCGCCGTAAAATATGGCTACTACCGCAAGGCCTGCGGCCGGGATGCGCGTCTCGAGCAG
>CALGEF010000128.1 GCA_937881755.1 uncultured Acidobacteriota bacterium | reverse complement strand
CGGGCAGGCCCGCATTGTGGAAGAGGCGGACGGCTTCGAAGGCGATCAGCGGCGTCTGCTCGGCGGGCTTGGCCACGACCGTATTGCCGGCGGCGAGGGCAGCGGCGATCTGGCCGGTGAAGATGGCGAGGGGGAAGTTCCAGGGCGAGATGCAGCAGAAGACGCCGCGCCCGTGGAGGGAGAGGTGGTTGGTCTCGCCCGTCGGGCCTGGCAGGCGGACGGGCCCAGCGAACTCCTGCGCGGCCTGATGAGCGTAGTAGCGGCAGAAGTCGACAGCTTCGCGCACTTCGGCAATGCCGTCCGGGAGTATCTTGCCGGCTTCGCGGGCCATGAGGGCGATCAGGCGGGGCGCCTGCGCCTCCATCGCATCGGCCATGGCGCGGAGATGCTCGGCGCGCCTGGCGCCGCCGAGGCGGTCCCAGACGGGCTGACAGGCGGCGGCCGCGTCAAGCGCTTTGCTGATCGCCGCATCATCGGCTTCGAGCGCGGCGCCGAGGGCGCGGGAATAGTCGGCGGGGGCGCGGACCATCTCGCCGCCGCCGGTTATGGCAACGCCGCAGACGACCGGGCCCGCGGCGATAACGGGGCCGTCATCGAGCGCCTTCAGGGCTGAAGCAAAGCCGCTGCGCACACCAAGCTGGCTCAGATCATGGCCGAGGGAGTTTCTCCGTGCACTGCCATAAAGGCGCGGGGGTGTCGGGATGCGCGGATGGCGGCGCGGGCCGATCTCGACCCTGGCGATGGGATCGGTGACCACCTGCTCGGGCGGCACACTTTCATCGAGGAAGGAGTGGACGAAGCTGGTATTGGCGCCGTTCTCGAGCAGCCGGCGCACCAGGTATGGCAAGAGGTCCTCGTGGGCGCCGACGGGGGCGTAGACGCGGACGCGCGTGCCGGCGTCAGCCGCTTCGTAGAGAGGCTCGCCCATGCCGTGCAGGCGCTGGAATTCGAAGCCGGAGACACCAGCGGCGCCGGCGAGCAGATCGACCGCGGCGAGCGTGTGGGCGTTGTGCGTGGCGAAGCAGGGATAGATGGCGGGCGAGGCGGAGAGCATGGATTTTGCGCAGGCGAGGTAGTGAACGTCGGTGCCCTGTTTGGTCGTGAAGACCGGGAAGTTCGGATAGCCTTCGACCTGGGCGTTCTTGATTTCCGAATCCCAATAGGCGCCCTTGACGAGGCGGACCATGAAGCGGCGGCCGGTGACACTGGCCAGCGTGCCAAGGCGTTCGATGACGGCCAGGGCGCGCTTCTGGTAGGCCTGCACCGCGAGGCCAAGGCCGGTCCAGCCTTCCAGCGAAGGCTCCCGGGCGAGCTTCTCGAATATCTTCAGGCTGATGACCAGGCGGTGGGCTTCCTCGGCGTCGAGGCAGAGGCCAATGTTGGCTTTTGCGGCCTGCTGGCAGAGCGTGAGCACTTTCGGATACATCTCGGCCATTACGCGCGCTTCCTTCACGGCGAGATAGCGCGGGTGGAGGGCGGAGAGCTTGACTGACACGCCATTGGCAGATTCCGGAGGGAGTTTCGCGTCCTTGTCGGCGGCGACGGCACTGATGGCGTCCTCGTAAGCCTTGAAGTAGCGGGCGGCGTCGGCGCTCGTGCGCGCGCCCTCCCCCAGCATGTCGAAGGAGAAGTGGGCGGCCTCGCCTGATTTCACCATGCGGCGGCCACGCTTCAGCGCTTCCTCGACCGTTCGCCCAAGGACGAACTGTTCGCCCATGATGCGCATCGCCTGCATCATCGCGGCGCGGATCACCGGCTCGCCGCTCTGGCGGATGAGACCGCCGACGAAAGAGGCCGGGCCTTTCTTCGCGGTTTCAGGCGCGCCGATGACGCGGCCCGTCAGCATCAGGCCCCAGGTGGAAGCGTTGACGAGCCAGGAGTCCGACTGGCCCTGGTGGGCGCCCCAGTCGCCGGAGCGGATCTTCTCGGCGATCAGGTCGTCGCGGGTGGCGGCGTCCGGCACGCGCAGCAGTGCTTCGGCGAGGCACATCAGGGCGAGGCCTTCTGAATTGGTCAGGCCGAACTCCTCCAGGAAGCTTTCCATCATCCCTTTGCGGCGGCCCCGCCCGCGCGCGATCTGCACGAGCTCGCGGCCCCGGCGGACGGCGCCTTCGCGGATAGGCCCGGGCAGCACGCCCTGCTTGATCAGGCCTTCGAGGAGGGCTTCCTCATCGGCGAATTTCAGGGCATCGAGCGCGTCCCAGTCGACCGGGAGCGAGGCGAGGGTGTCGGGCATGGTAACGGGCGAACTCACTTATAAAGAGGCAAAATTTTGCGCCTGCGGCGCAGGCATAGAGCCTGAATACCTGTGTCCGGACCTGGCCGCGAGCGGAATTTGACGGCAGTGGGCCTCTTTACGCACTGGCGCAACCTCGCCACATTGCGCCGCGAACGGCCCGCGGGGGGCCCCGAAGAAACGTCCAGTGGGAGATGCCATGCGCATCATGCTCGTGACTGACGCCTGGGATCCCCAGGTCAACGGCGTCGTGCGCACGATGAAGCGCATCATCGCCGAGACCGAGGCGATGGGGCATGTCTGGGAAATCGTGCATCCTGGCGCTGGCTTCATGACGATGCCGCTGCCGACCTATCCCGAGATCAAGATGGGGCTGTGGGGCCGGCCGCGGATCAGCAACATCTTCCATGAATTCGAGCCGGACGCGGTGCATATCGCCACCGAAGGCACGCTGGGGATGGCCGCGCGGGCGGTTTGCCTGACCGAGAAGCACCCCTTCTCCACAGCCTATCACACGCGGTTTCCAGAATATATCTCAGCGCGCCTGCCGGTGCCGGTGAGCTGGGGTTATTCCTTCGTGCGCTGGTTCCACAAGTATTCCGGCAAAGTGATGGTGGCGACGCCGTCGCTGATGAGGGAGCTGGAGGATCAAGGCTTCTCGAACCTCGTGGCCTGGAGCCGGGGCGTGGACACCGAGGCCTTCACGCCGCTGAAGCGTGTGGAGGCCGGCCAGCCGGGTGACCCGTTTGCCGGAATGGCGCGGCCGATTTTCCTGAATGTCGGGCGCGTGGCGGTCGAGAAGAATATCGAGGCGTTTGCCGATCTGACGCTGCCGGGCACAAAGGTGATCATCGGCGAAGGCCCGCAGCTGGAAGAACTTAAGCGGAAGTATAAAGACGTCGTGTTCCTCGGCGCGAAGTTCGGCGACGAACTTGCGGCCTGCTATGCGAGCGCAGACGTGTTCGTGTTCCCGAGCCTTACGGACACGTTCGGGCTGGTGGTGCTGGAAGCGATGGCGGCCGGCACACCGGTGGCGGCGTTTGATGCGACAGGGCCGCGCGACGTGATCCCCGGCTCCGGCGCGGGCACAATCACGCCGCTGGACGGGGACCTGGCGAAGGGCGCGACCGACTGCCTGGCGCTCAGCCGCGAGACGGCACGCGCGCATGCCGAGACCTATAGCTGGCGATCCTGCGCCGAAGTGTTCCTCGAGAACCTGCAGCCCCTGCCCCCGCCGCTGCGCCGGCGTTTCTGGCACAAAATCCGTATACGGAGACACAAGCCAGCAGTGGAGAAGTCAGAGGGGTAGGCTTTCCGCAGGTCAGCCGCCGGCATTTTACGCAATCGCCGGACCTTGCTTCAAGTCCCTCACCGCTCCCCTTGTTCGGGCAGCCTCAGTGCGATGGCTGATGCGAACAAGCCCGCAATCGGGAGAGGGGTGAGTTGAGGTTTTTTGCGTTACGGCGTGGCGGTGGCGGCCGCTTTCAGCGTCGCGGCGGCCTCCTGGGCTTTGCCGAGTTCGGCTTCGTGCAGGGGAATCAGGCCTTTCTCGATCATGTAGCCGTCTTCGCCGGCGGCGCCGTCACTCACAGATTCGGCGACGAATTCGGCGAGGCCCGGCACGAGCGGGATATTCTGGTCCTTGACGTAGAAATACATAACGCGGGCAAGGCCGTAATGGCCGCTGGTGATGTTCTCGAAGGTTGGCTCGACGCCGCCGAGCAAGCCGCCCTTCACACGGTCGCCATTCTGCTCGAGGAAAGAGAAGCCGAGCACGCCGATCGCATCGGGTGATTTGACGAGCGACTGCACGATCGCCGAATCATTCTCGCCGAAATCGACCCACTTGTCGTCCGTACGCACCGTATGTGAGCGAGTCTTGAAAGCTTCGGCATCACTCTCCTTCAGGGCTGCCAGTTCCGGGATTTCCAG
>CALGEF010000127.1 GCA_937881755.1 uncultured Acidobacteriota bacterium | reverse complement strand
GTCGAGTGGGCGCAGGCTTTCGCGGACAGGCTCGGCAGTAATATCCGCCCTGAAAGTCTCGTGCGGGCCGCACTCGGGCCGGCGCTTTCCGCCGTAACGGAGCAGAGCATTGCCCGCGCTGAGAGCGCGTCCCAGGGGTTGACACTCGCCTTGATGAGCCCCGAATTTCAACGCCGGTAGGAGACTGACATGACCTTTCCGATGATGACGCGGCGCGGCGCGCTTATTGCGGGCGGCGCAATGTTGCTTGCCGGATCTGCAGGCGCCCTGACTGTTTCCAGACAGGCCGGCGATCGCAAGTTCGTTCTCGTAATCCTGCGCGGGGCGCTCGACGGGCTTGCGGCTGTTGCCCCTTATGGCGACAGCTACTACCGCGCTGTGCGCGGCGGGCTGGCGCTGCCCTCCGCAGGAGATGTCGGCGGCGTTCTTCCGCTTGCGGATGGATTCGGATTGCATCCGAACCTCGCCTTTCTCCACGAACAGTGGAAGGGTGGCGAGTTGACCATCCTGCCAGCCTGTGCGTCGCCCTACCGGGAGCGCTCGCACTTTGACGCTCAGGACGTGCTGGAGACTGGCGCAGCGGAGGTCTTCGGGGCGAGCGATGGATGGCTCGGCCGCGCGCTGACCGCATTGCCACCCGAACTCAAGCGGGACGCCGTGGCAATTTCTGGATCGCTGCCCCTTGTTCTGCGGGGATCTGCGTCGGCAACCAGTTGGGCGCCGTCGCTTGGGCCGTCTGCCAGCGATGACACGCTCAGCCGGCTGATGGACCTTTACGCGGGCGATGCCCTGCTTGGCCCTGCGCTCGCGTCAGCCATCGCGACGAATTCTATCGCCAGCGCTTCGGGCCTTGAGGGAATGGAAGGCAAGGGCCGGCGCGGCGGCCCGGGCGCCTATAAAGGCCTCGCGGACGCAGCGGCGCGGCTTTTGTCTGCCGAAGGTGGGCCCGCCGCTGCCGTACTGTCCTTTGACGGATGGGATACACACGCCAACCAGGGCGCCGCGAATGGCCAGCTTGCGCTGCGCCTTGCGGGATTGGATACGGCCTTGCGCGCTCTCAGGCGGGGGCTGGGTGCGCACTGGGCGAAAACGGTGGTGGCGGTGGTCACGGAATTTGGCCGCACAGTGGCCGAAAACGGAACGGGCGGTACCGATCATGGCACGGGCAGCGCAGCGTTCCTGCTGGGCGGCGCGGTGTCGGGCGGGAAGTTTGGCGGCGACTGGCCGGGACTCGCGCCCAGGGCCCTTTTCCAGGGCCGCGACCTTGCGCCGGCAAATGACCTCCGGTCGGTCTTCATGACGGTCCTGCAAGACCATTGGGGACTGGAACGCGATACCCTCGGCAGGACCGTCTTTCCGGATGCCGGCGGCGTGCGCGCATTTTCGGGTCTGGTGCACACCTGACAGCGTTCGAACCAGGCTTCGCGGTGCAAATGATCTCCTTGCCGCTCATTCAATGGCAAGAGGGAAATCAGCAGCCGCGGTCCCCCGACAGCTGACGTCCCCGGCAGCAACGAGCCACGATCGCTCTGGTCGCTATCGTCGGCGACAGACAGGCTCACTTCAGTTCTGTCATCGCGGGTCGCTGGGCCGCCATCTGGCGCAATTTTTATTTTCTTCGGTACCAGTTTTCACCTGCAAGCGTGGCGGTTTTCGGAGAGGTGAAGGATATACATGCGGCTGGATACGAGCGCTTTTTCAGGTTTGCGGGAGGACACCTTTACTTTCATCTGCCGAGCGATGACGCCGACAACACATCCGGAGAGATGCTGGTTCCGGTCGCGCATGCGATCCAGGAGATGATGTCGAGCAGCCTCTGAGCGTCCACCTGGCCCGGCCGCGAGATATGCCCAAAAGTTGGTGATGCCCCTCGTCAGGCGGCATTTGGAACCTGC
>CALGEF010000126.1 GCA_937881755.1 uncultured Acidobacteriota bacterium | reverse complement strand
GCCCTGAACTTCAGCTTATTGCGGCGATTTTCATCGGTCATGAGGGGATTCCGGGAAGCTGTTTTTCGATTGGACTGTCCACACGCAGTTGCAGACGTTTTATGGACGGGGAAAACCCGCCTTGTGCAACAACTTATGCCCACAGCGGCAGGGGGAAACAGCAGCGCTGATTGTGCCGCACCCCGGCTGCGCCTAGCTTGGCCGCTTCATGCGCGACGAGAGACTCTTCCCCCTGTTTGCCCGCCTCGACACGCTGAGCGGCGTCGGGCCCAAGCTGCTGCCCGTCCTCCAGCGATTGTGCGGCGGCCCCGCGGTCTGGGACCTGCTCCTCCACCTGCCGGAGCGCTGGCTCGACCGCCGCGTGCGGGCAACTTTCGACAAGACCGTTCCCGGCGAGGTCGCCACCGTGCGCGGCGAGGTCATCGCCCACCAGGCGCCGTTCAGCGACAAGTCACCCTACCGCATCCAGCTCGGCGACGCGTCCGGCTTCCTGACGCTCTCCTACTTCCGCGCCGATCCGCGCTGGCTGAAGTCGCAGTTCCCGGTCGGCGCCGCGCGAATCGTGTCGGGCCGCGTCGAAGACTACAAAGGCGAGCGCCAGATCACGCATCCGGATTTCGTGGTCGATCCCGCCAGGGGCGACGCGCCGCCGGAGGTCGAGCCGGTCTATGCCCTCTGCGCAGGCCTGACCAACCGGCGGGTTCACACCTTCGCCCTGCAGGCCCTGAAGGCTGTTCCGGAAGGCCTGCCGGAATGGTGCGATCCGCATCTGGTCCGCCTGCGCGGCTGGCCGGGATTTGCCGAGGCACTGACCATCCTGCACGCCCCCACACGCTATGACGAGGACGAGTTTGCCCGCGCCCGCGAGCGGCTGGCCTATGACGAAGCCCTGGCGCGGGCCTCGGCCTTCTCGCTCGCCCGCGCGGCCAGAAAGGCGCGCCGCGCGCCGGTCATCAGGTCCGATCCGAAGTCCGAAGCGCGCTTTATCAAGGCCCTTCCCTACACGCCGACGGGCGCCCAGCTGCGCGCGGGCGAGGAAATACGCCGCGATCTCGCGAGCGGCTCGCCGATGCGCCGCCTGCTGCAGGGGGATGTCGGCGCGGGCAAGACGCTGGTGGCGGCGATGGCTGCGGTGCAGGCGGCTGCCAACGGCTACCAGTCGGCCTTCATGGCGCCGACCGAGGTGCTGGCCCGCCAGCAATACGACACGCTGGACAGGCTCCTCTCGCCGCTCGGCTATGCCGTCTCGGTCCTCTCAGGCCGCGACCGGGGCAGCGCCCGCGAAGGCAGACTGATGGCACTCGCCGACGGCTCCATACAGATCGTCGCGGGCACCCACGCCCTCTTCCAGGACGCCGTATCCTTCCGCAATCTCGGCCTGATTATCGTCGACGAGCAGCACCGGTTCGGCGTCACCGACCGCATGCGCCTCGTCGGCAAGTCCGATAGCCCGCACATGCTGGTAATGAGCGCCACGCCGATCCCGCGCACGCTCGCGCAAGCCGTGCACGGCGATCTCGATGTCTCGATCCTTGACGAGAAACCGCCGGGCCGGAAGCCGGTCGAAACGCGCGCCATACCGGATACGCGGATCGACGAGATCATCGACGCCGTGGGCCGCGCGCTGAAACGCGGCGAGCGCGCTTTCTGGGTCTGCCCCCGCGTGGATGTCGATGAGGATGATTCCTCAGCCGTCGCGCGCCACGCCGCCTTGCAGGACGAACTCGCTGTGCCGGTCGGCCTCGTGCACGGTCGGTTGAAGGCGTCTGAAAAGGATACTGCGCTGGAGGATTTCCGCTCCGGCAAGACCCGCGTACTGGTCGCCACCACTGTCATCGAGGTGGGC
>CALGEF010000125.1 GCA_937881755.1 uncultured Acidobacteriota bacterium | reverse complement strand
CTTAGCTATAATGTTGGTTGCGCGTGACATTTTGATCTGGCTGGGTGTCACTTGAAACGAGCACATGCAAGAAAAACGTGAATGAAATCAATTCTCAATATTGCAGTGTCTTGTGCATTAGTTGGCCTTCTCCCCGGGCGGGCCTTACGCCCGCCCGCATGTAGTTAGGCAACTGGTTTCTCGACATGACGCGACGCTCAACTTTGATCCTGGCACGTCAGCTTTCCATCGTGCTTGCTTTACTCGCCGGTCCCATATGCCCCGCCTTGGCCAACGAGGTACAATGGTTCACCTCAGACGACTTCGCGACAGTGGTGCTCGTTTCCGATGAGGCGGCCCGTGATGTGCGGATTTCAGCGATCATCGCAGCCGGTGAGGTCGACACTGATGGCACGGCGGGCGTGGCGCATCTTCTAGAACACTTCGTGTACCGGCATGCATTCGGAGACGAGTTCAGCCTGGGGGAGGATCAGAATGCTGTCACGCTGGCAACCGCAACTGTCTATGCCGTGACCGTGCCCTCCGACCGGGTGACTTGGGCGCTCGGGGCGTTGCGCCGGACACTAGAGGTGCCAGAAATCAGCGAGGTGATGATGGGCGTCGAGACCGCCCGCGTCCGCGACGAAATCGCCACGCGCGACCATGGGCTCGTACCGATGAGCGCGATGCGCGCAATGCGGGGGCTTGTCTTGCCTGATTCCTATAACCGGCCGGTTCTAGGGGACGCCAGTTCCATCGATGCGGCGGCGGTCGAGGCAGCCTTGGCGTTTCACCGGCGACACTACCATCCCGACCGCGCGGCGCTTGTCGTGTATGGTGCACTGTCCCAAGGCGCCCTTTCTACCCTGCCGGGGCTGCGAGAGGCCGACCGGCCCGACAGTCCCCTCTCTCCGCTGCCTCCCTCTGCCGTGTCGCCCGAGGTTCCATCCGACACAGTGCTGCTCGCACCAGAGGGACTGGTCGGGCGTCACGTAACAATCCTTGGAACCGCCCCGGTTCGCGAGTCACTCGCCGCTGCGAACCGTCTTGTCCTGTTCGATGCGTTCGACTTCCTGCTCCGGATCGTCATCCATCAGGATTTCGGTTCGGCGGACGGAAGGGCGAGACGGACGGCGCGGAATTTCGTTGCCTTCGCCGAACCTGTTGCCGAAGATAGCGTCCTGATTGGTCTGATGGCCGAGGCAGAGCGGGATGTCGGCCTGCTCGATCTGGAAGAGCAGCTCCATGCGACGCTTGAACTGAGCCTTGATGCGTTCCAAGACGCCGCCATGCTTGCGGATCTCGCCATGGCGCTGCGGTTCAACCTAGAGGACGGTCCGCTCGGGGCAGGCGAAACGAACTGCGCGCTGATCGAGCGTTCGCTTGCGGGCCGGTCTGCACCCGTCACGTGGGATGACTATCGCGATGCACTTGAATGGCTGCGATCGGATGCGGCCGCGCGCGTCATCGCCGCCTTGGTCGCAGGGGTAGAGACGGCGACTATACAACTTGAAACGCCCTGAGATCGTGGGAGCACAACATGCCATAGGAGGCAGAGACCTTGGACTACCTTATTCTCATTCTTGCGGCGCTCGCGCTCCTCGGCGTTGTGGTAGCACTCAGGGCGCTCT
>CALGEF010000124.1 GCA_937881755.1 uncultured Acidobacteriota bacterium | reverse complement strand
TGACCGAGGGCCTTGCCAACGCCGCTATGCGGCAGGCAATGACCGACAGCCCCGAGGTGAATCTGGCCGGTCAGCTCGTCGTCGTCGAGCGCGCCATCTTCTCCCGCCTCCTTCGTCTTCACACAGGAAAAGAATTTGGCTCTTGTGAAAAGGAAGGGTCCATGAAAACCGAGTCGACCAAATTTTTGGCGGAGATCGGTCAACCCGGCGTCAACGGGCGGGCCCTGGGGCGATAGGTGACCGTTTCGGCGCCGCGCTGGATCGGGCCCTGCACGATGCGGATGGCGGTAATATCGCCGCCTGCCGCGACGGAGACGCGCTGGCGGATCGTCTCCGACTGGTGCTGGACCAGCGGGGCGGCTTGCGGAATCACCCGCAGGGTCAGCACGCGGCCGTCCCCGGAGGCGCTTATCTTTTCGGGGTGGGAGAACTTGTAGATCTGCTCGCCCGCAATCTCCCGCCAGCGCGCTTGCAGCAGCTTGAGTGGGGGAAGCTTGCCGGCCCCGGATTTGCGGCCGACCCGGTCAGCCGGGATCGCCACAGCCTTCATCGGCGCGCGGAGCGCCCGCGCCCGCGTATACCGCAGCTTGACCAGCGCGCGCGCCTCTTCCAGCGGATCAAGGGTTGATCTTGTGACCATGTTCGCAAATCTGCACGGCTTCTGAGGCGAGGAAAAGGCATGCGCGCGAAAATTGAACAGCCGCTTGCCGGGATCGTCCCGGAACTGCTGGCCTGGTTCGACCGGTCCGCGCGCACGTTGCCCTGGCGCAGCGCACCCGGCGTGAAGCGCGATCCCTACCGCGTCTGGCTGTCCGAAATCATGCTGCAGCAGACGACGGTACCTCACGCTGCGCCTTATTTTGCCGCCTTCACGACGCGCTGGCCCACAGTTGAGGCGCTTGCGGCGGCCCGGGATGAGGACGTGATGCAGGCCTGGGCGGGGCTCGGCTACTATGCCCGCGCGCGCAACCTCCTGAAATGCGCGCGCCAGGTCGCCGCGCGGGGGGGCTTTCCGGAGACGCAGGCAGGGCTGCGGACGCTCCCGGGAATAGGCCCTTACACCGCAGGCGCCGTCGCGGCGCTGGCCTTCGGTGAGCGGACACCGGCGGTCGACGGTAATGCCGAGCGGGTGTTCGCCAGGCTGCTGGCCACGAAGGAAGACTGGGCCGCAGCAAAGAAACGGATCGGCGTGCTCGCGCGCGAACTCGTGCCGGCCGGGCGGCCCGGAGCTTTTGCCGAGGCGCTGATGGATCTCGGTGCGACCGTCTGTACGCCCAGGAAACCCAACTGCCCGGTCTGTCCGGTGGCGGCGCACTGCGCGGCGCTCGCAGAAGGGGCGGTTGAGCGCTACCCTGTCAAGCCTGAGAAAACTGCGCGGCCCGAGCGGTTCGGCGCAGTCTATGTCCTGCGCTGCAGCGGGAACATCTGGGTTGTCCGGCGCCCGCCCTCGGGCCTGCTTGGCGGGATGCTGGCTCTGCCCTCTACGGACTGGAGCGAAACCAGGCAGGACGCAGCCGCGCCAACAGACGCCGCATGGGCACTGCTTGGCCAGGTGCGTCACGTGTTCACGCATTTCAGCCTCAGGCTGGACGTGTGGTGCGCGCAAACGCCGGACACGGATCTGCCGGAAGGCTTCTGGACGCCGGAAGAAGAGATTGACGGCCTGCCAACCGTCTTTGCAAAAGCGGCTGCGCTTGCCGGCCTCAGCGCACGGCGAAAACGTTGATCTGGACGAAGGCGGCCATGTTGATGGCGACGCTCATCCAGAACAGGGTACGGAAGGTTTTCTTCTGCGTCTTGTGACGGAACACTTCCTGCGCGAGGATCGCGCCCGGCCAGCCGCCGACGAGGCCGACGAGCAGCAGGATTGTTTCAGAGACGCGCCATTGTTTCTGGCTCGCCGCGGC
>CALGEF010000123.1 GCA_937881755.1 uncultured Acidobacteriota bacterium | reverse complement strand
GCGCCCTAGACGACAGGGCGGCCGGCTTCCTGGGCATGGAACCGGCGGAGCAGTTCTGCCCGCTCGACCGGGCAGCCGGCTCCTGCCTCTGACACATCCACGAACGCGATCGCGCCGGCAGGGCGGGCAGCCCCCGACAAACCAGACCCGTACAGGGGGATCAGCGCTCATTCACATTCTCCCCGGGCCGCGCAGAGCGGGACTGCACCTTGCCGTCACGGAAGAAAAGACAGGCGCGGGCCGCCCGGCGCCAGGCGCGCCACCGGTACGGTCTTGTCAGGAGCGCATTTCCGCTCCGCCTGAGAGCCTCGTGGCGCAGCGCCTGAGCCGCATCCTGAGCGTGGTTTCTCATTATACCAGGTGCCCGCGATGCCGGCGAGGAGGCGCTGGTTGCGAGGCAGAGGACGCCGGCACGCCCGGTATGGGCCCCGACATCAGCCAGCCCCGTGATCGCGGGGCCTGCCGGAAACAAGAGACCCGGGGCTTGCCTCAGATCACCGGCCAATTCAGTCTGGGCCTCGCGCGGCATCCGGCAGGACCGCCGCGCGGCACGGGCGGGTTTGCAGCGCGGGCATCCGGATACACGCGTCGGGGCGCAAAGGGATGGAGGGTGATGGATGAGAGTGCGCCTTGAAGGCAGCTTCGATCAGGCCGCCCAGACGCGCGGGCGCGACTACGCTGCACGCGGGCTCGTCCTGTCTGCGGGGCCGCTGGAGGGCAGGTTTGCGCGCGCGCGCGTGTCGAACGGACAGGGCGTGGTCTACGACCTCGAGATCACGCTGACCGGTGAGGGCGCCGTGCGCACCGTCGAGGGGCTTTGCACCTGCCCGGTTGGTTTCAACTGCAAGCATGTGTTTGCAGCGCTGGTCGTCCTTTCAGAGCAGGCGCCTGCAGCTCCCGGATTGCCCTTTGCGGTTCACGACTGGCTGCAACGCGTCCGAAAACTGGACACCGGGGCAGCCCCGGTTACCGAGCGACCTGAGCATTATCCGGCAAGTGTCAGGGACCGGCTTCTTTATGTGGCGGAGACGACGGGCCTGAATTTCAGGATTGCTTTCTTCAAGGGACAGGTCAGTGCGGCGGGCACCGGGCTCAACAGAACGATGCGCCGCTATGATGTGATCCAGGCCCTGCGCCTTCAGGAGGCGCCGAAATTCATCCGGCCGGCAGACCTCCACCTGCTGGGCGCGCTCATGCGCGCGGGCCTGTGCGAGCAGCCTTATGCCCCGGGCCTGCCGGACGTCCTGAAGCCGCGCGGCGAGCAGGTTCTCGGCGTGCTGCAGGAGCTCTGCGAGACAGGGCGGTTCCTGTTCACCAACGCCGCTGACGCGCTCCTCAGCTGGTCAGGCAGGCGCCCCGACCTGCAGCTCGGCTGGCAGCTGGCAGACGATGGCAGCCAG
>CALGEF010000122.1 GCA_937881755.1 uncultured Acidobacteriota bacterium | reverse complement strand
CTCGATGTCGGGCGCCTCGGCCACTGCGATGGTCGCGCCCGGCAGCGAGACCAGGCGCGAGGCCAGATGCTCTTTTGCCGCTCAGCGATGCGGAGCTGGTGTTCGAAGACCAAGGGCCGCAAACCGCGGCGTTCACGCGGCTGGAGCGGGTAACTTAAGCCCGGGCGTGCACCGCCATCATAACCAGAATTCCGGCAAACTGGCGGATTCCAGCGCACGGGACATTTCGCGCCGGCGCTTCGGAAAACCGTTGGTGGCCTGAAGCGCAGCCGCCCGGGACAAGTCATGGCCGACTGGCCTTGGCTTGCACGCCTATCGTCGATCGGGACACTTCTGCATGAACCGGAAATCCTGACCCGGAAACATTCTCGCAAATCCGGCGTTGCCGGCACCTGCCGCCAGGACGCCGACGCCTACCGGGCCGTCTCTGCAACGGTGGCGCAGGAAATCCGGGCTTCTGGTCTCTCGCTGCCGGACAAGCCATTGGAACTCGCCGCACTTGCGAGGTTTCAGGCTATTGGCTGGTTCACAAGCGACCGGGCAACACGCGCCGCTGGGGCACCCGGGCGGCGAGGCCCCCTACCCGCTTGCAGGGAGGACTGAGCCTGGAACCTTACGCGACCGCCCTTGCGAGCGCGCAATGGGACCAGAGTTCCGACAGGGCGCTGACGAGGTCTTCGATATCCTGGTCAGTGTGGACGGGCGACGGCGTGATGCGCAGGCGCTCGGTGCCTCTGGGGACCGTGGGATAGTTGATCGGCTGCACGTAGATGCCGTTGCGCTCCATCAGCCAGTCCGAGATCATCTTGCACTTGACCGGATCGCCGACCATCACCGGCACGATGTGGCTGGGGTTCTCGAGCGCCGGGATGCCGATCTCGCGCAGGCGTATACGGACTTTCTCGACCCGGTCGCGCTGGCGCATCCGCTCCCAGTTGCTTTGCTTGAGGTGCTGGATCGAGGCGCGGGCACCGGCTGCGATGTGCGGAGGGAGCGCCGTGGTGAAGATGAAACCGGAGGCGAAGCTGCGGACGAAATCGACGAGCGCGGACGAGGCCGCGATATAGCCGCCGACGACCCCGAAGGCCTTGCCAAGCGTGCCTTCGATGACGGTCAGCCGGTCCATCAGGCCTTCGCGTTCGGCAATGCCGCCGCCATGGTCGCCGTACAGGCCAACGGCGTGGACTTCGTCGAGATAGGTCATCGCGCCATATTCATCCGCGATATCGCAGAATTCCTTGATCGGGGCGATATCGCCGTCCATCGAATAAACGGATTCGAACGCGATCAGCTTCGGTGCGGCCGGGTCGAGCGCAGCAATCTTCTCGCGCAAGTCACGCGGATCATTGTGACGGAAGACGACGCACTTTGCACGGGAGTGGCGGATGCCTTCGATCATCGATGCGTGGTTCAGGGCGTCCGACAGGATGATCAGTCCCGGAATCTTGGCTCCCAGTGTGCCAAGGCCCGCCCAGTTGGAGACATAACCGGACGTGAACAGCAGTGCGGCTTCCTTATTGTGGAGGCTTGCCAGTTCCTGCTCAAGCAGGACGTGGTGGTGGTTGGTGCCAGAGATGTTCCGTGTGCCGCCGGCCCCTGCCCCGCAGCTGTCGAGCACTTCATGCATGGCGGCAAGCACTTTCGGGTGCTGGCCCATGCCGAGATAGTCGTTAGAGCACCAGACCTTGACCGGCTTCTGGCCGTCCGGCCCATGGAAGACAGCCTTCGGGAAGGCACCCTTCTCACGCTCGATATCGGCGAAGACGCGGTAGTTGCCCTCTTCCTTGAGTTTCGTCAGCTCGTTCTCGAAGTAAGCTTCAAAGTTCATGGGTCAGGCCCTCCAGTCCGTTTTCGTTTTTGTTGTCGTGTTTGCCTGGGGTACGGGCTTCATGGCCCAGCCCCAGAGTGATGGATCGCGCACCGGCAGGATGAGCACCCAGTGCTCGATGACAGCGAGAATGGCGAGCGCGGTAAGTAGCAGGAAGCCAGCTGAGGCGTGGCTGCCGGCTGGGTGGCCGAACGCGGTAAACGCAAGCAGCACTGACACCGTGGTGATCGTGACCAGCGCAGCGGCGAACACACTGCCGGGCGCGCGGCGCGAGAAATAGGTTTTCATGTAGTCGAGATGGCGGGGCATGAACTGGTCAACGAGGTTAGGCGCGCCGGTGAAGACCACCAGTTTCGCGCTGATGCGCATGCCCCAGAGGATGAGGAAGGTCCAAAGCGCGAACTGGTTGACCGCGCCCCAGCTGAGCCAGACGATGAGACCGGCATGGGCGATAATGGCAAGCTCATGGTGCAGGACCGCGGCTACGCCGGCGCGGAAGCGGTCGACACCAGAAAGACCTTCCGGGCACGGAGCACGCGACGGGCCGGTGATGAAGCCCGTGAGGAACATGACCTCATGCCAGGCCCAGAGCGCAAGGCCCGCAGCAAACCCTGCATAAGCGCCCGTGACGCTGGTATCCGCGCGCAGGGAGACGAGCATGAAGGTCGCGCCCACGAGGATCGCTGTCGCGCCGAGCGCCGTCCATCTGAACGTTGTGCGCGGCCGACCGATGAGCCAGAAAATCGCCCCCGTGCTCAGCCACCAGGCGAGCGCAGCAAAGATGATGGGGGGCGCGTACTCGGCCATGGCTTGCGTGTCGCCTCTTCCCTACCAGGCCGGCTGGAGCCGGACTTTCGCCGGCAGCTGGTTCTTGCGAACCGGCATAAGGTAGAGCTTGAGGAAGGTCAGGCCGTTGGAGAGGACATATCCCTTTTTCTGCAGCCAGGTGAAAGGGCCTTTCCCGTTGATCGCTTCCATCTTGTCCGTGTTTTGACGGATCTTCTCAAGACCGGCGCGGAACTCCTGCGCATCGATGTTGAGTTCGAGCGGATAGACCTGACGGGCGATCTCGTTGGTGACGCGGAAGACTTCGTAGTCATACGCTGTCGGGTCCACACCGAGCGCAGCATGGAAAGCGGGGCGGCGATGGTCGCGCACATACATCGTGGCGTAGACGGCGAGCAGGAAGAAGCGGATCCAGTACTTGTTGCCGCCTTCGAGGAGGTGCGGGTTCGCGCGCAGGATCATCGCAAAGGCTTCGCCGTGGCGGAACTCGTCATTGCACCACTGCTCGAACCATTTGAAGATCGGGTGGAAGCGGAATTCAGGGTGCTTTTCCAGCTGGCGGAAGATCGTGATGTAGCGCGCATAGCCGATCTTCTCGGAGAGGTAGACCGAGTACCAAATGTACTTCGGCTTGAAGAACGTGTACTTCTTTTTGCGCGTCAGGAAGCCGAGATCGACACCGATGCCAAAATCCTTCAGCACGAAATTGATAAAGCCGGCATGCCGGGCCTCGTCGCGCGCCATCAAGCGGAACAGGGCCTTCATGTCAGGGTTCTCGACCTGGCGCGCAATCTCCCGGTAAAGCACGCAGCCGGAGAATTCGGACGTCAGCGAGCTGACGAGGAAGTCCACGAACTCGGTGCGCAGCTCCGGCGAGAGCGTACCGAGAATGTTGTCAAACTCGTCCGTGCGCTTGAAGTGGTTGCGGTTCGGGTCAGATTCCATCTCGGAAATCAGCGCGTCCCACTCTTCCCGCACGCCAGAGACATCGACCCTGTCGACCTCGGCGAAATCGGTCGTGTAGAAGCGCGGCGAGAGCATTGTCTCTTCCATTGCGATCTTGTTTGTATCGAACGCCGGCGGCGCTTCGAGCACGCGCATCTCGTCATCCGTCATCACGGCCATGGTCATGCCTCAAACCCTCCCATCGGTGAAACTCACTTCGTAAAGTTCGGTGAGCTCAAACATTGATTGAAAGCGCACCAGCGCCTTCTCAAAAAAACTGGCGCGCGTGACAGTCGCCTCGCGGCGCAGCACGAGACTGCGGCCGAAAGGCACGCTCACCGGCGCGCCGTGGACGAGCACCTTGTCGCCGATTCCCGGCTCGATGCCGCCATCGAGTTCGACATGCGCTTCGAGCGAGTCGAAGGTGTGTTCGACACGGATGGTGCAAGGCACCGTGAAGCTGCGTCTTGTCATTGGGCAGCCTCCACCGGTGAAAGCAGCTTACGGAACTCTGCGACATTGTCACCGCCAAAAGCGTCGAGACTCACCCATTCCGAAGTCTGTGGATCCTCGATGATGAGTTTTCCGTTCTCTGTGCGGTGCAGCACGAACGCTGGGCCCGATCCGATGCCCATCTGCCGGCGCTGGAGCGCGAGGG
>CALGEF010000121.1 GCA_937881755.1 uncultured Acidobacteriota bacterium | reverse complement strand
CGCTGTATCGCCCGACAGCGCCACGAGATTCGGCTCCGCCAGGGTCCGGATGATACCCTTTTCCTCAAGCGCACGGATCTGCAAGTCGATATTCCCGCCGCCGACATTCGTGAACATCGCGACCGTCTTAGCCGCAAGTCCGGACACGGTGGCGCCCTCGGTCGTGGTCTGAAAATCATTCGCGTCGACGCTGTTGCCAAAGCCGATCTCACGCACCGCGCTGCGGCTTGCCTCCAGGAAGCGCACTTCCAGCATCACCTGCTGGCTCTGCCCGACAGACAGCCCGTTCGCCACGCCGCCCGGCACGTACCGCTCGGCCACCTGCAGCGCCATTTCGGCCGCCGCCGCCGTCGTGACGCGTCCATCAAGGAACACGCCGTCATGCACCGGATACACATCGATCGGCTCGCCGGGCAGCAGGCGGTCCAGGTCCGCGCGCAGCTCCTCCAGACCCAGTTTCACTTCGACTTCTATCAGTTCCGCGATCGCGCCGGCCGCATCGTAGACGAGCACTGTCGTCGTGCCTGGCTGCTTGCCGCGCAGGAAGAAGGAACGGTTTGAGGTTGCCATCGCTTCAGCGATATCAGGATCCGCAACAACGATCGTTGCAAACGCCGCATCGGCTTCGACCACGGCCGACTGTCCGCGCCGCACTTCAAGCCGCTCTGCGCCGTCTGCGGCAGAGCGCTGCGTCCAGGCCGAAACCGGAAGCGTCAGGCAAAGGCACGCCGCTCCGGCGGCCAGAAGATGTTTCAGGCGCATCAGCGTTTCTCCCCCGCTGCCGTTTGCGTCCGCGCGATCGGCGCCGAGACGTCGACATCACTATCGCCGTTGATCACACGCACGGTGGTGTTCACTGGCGCGCGGCGTACGGTGGCCGGCGGCACCACGCGCTTCACTTCGACTTTCTTGTCCGGCGTGATCGCGGCAGGCATCGCTTCCTCATCGCGGCTGATCAGGGCAAGGCCGAGCGCAGCGCGCTGGCTCGACGCGCCAAGCGCGAGCGCGTCGTCCGGGGTCACCTCCAGCGTCACGGTCTGCGAGGGCCTGGCGCCTTCAAGATTGGGCTTGAAAGACTGGTCGACCGCCAGCACTTTGACATACCGCAGCACAGGCCGCGCCAGGATATCGGCTGAAACGCGCGCGCCTTCAGGGCGGGCGCCCGCATCTTCCAGCGACATGAACTCGTTGACGTCCACCCGGTCGCCCGGCAGCACGAAGCCCGACACGCCAGTATCATTACGCACGACGATCGAAACTGCCCGCATCCCCGGCGTGATGGCCGCCGCCAGCGTCAGCACCGAACCGGTGGTGTCGATCTTCGGCGCCAGCAGCGGTTCGCCCGGCACCATCAGCCCGCGCGAGTAAGCCTTCGGGCCGAGTTCGGAAATGGTCTTCAGCGCGCCTTCCGGCACAGCCTGCTCGGGCCATTCGACTTGCCTGACGAATTTCGGATCGATGATCGCGCCCGGCTCCACCGCAGCGGTGGTGACCAGCACGGTCGTCATCACCATCGCGGGAACAACACTCGCCTGCGCGTCCGGCGCCTCGCCGGACATGAAGGCACGGCCAAAGAAGATGGCGCCAGCTCCCAGTACAACCGAGACGCCGAGGCTGATGAGCGGTGCCGCTTTCATTCCGAATGCCCTCCTGCGGACAGCGTTCGGCTGTCTTCAATGTTCAGGATTAACAGGCGGGGAATAAATCCGGTTGAAGGCGGGCGCGCGAATCCCGTCCGGAGACGGAACATGCTGTTAACCAACAGAAAGGCGGGGTTTCCTCCTGGTTTAAGAATGATTTCCGTAAGCCCGGATGCCTCTTTTCTGCAACAGGACCGGAGATCGGGCACGCAAGAACAGGCCCGGTTCGCCGGCCCTCAGCAGCGCCGCCGTCAGCCGCCCGCCTTAAACAGCGCAGGTGTCTGTGTTAAGCTTTCCGCCGTCTGGCGCAAATTCCGGCAAATAAACCTGCTTTGGCGTATGTCCGTATACCATGCGCTGGCGCTTCAGGCGCAGCGCCGTCCGGCAGCGCGGATCCAGGAACTCACGCCGCCGCGTCCACTTGTGCACCGTCTCGCCGCACGCCGGTAACCGGTGGGGATCGACACCGGCAGGCACGAACACCTGCCCCGCCGCTTCTGCTTCATGCAGCGTCGGCAGCGATCCCAGCCAGGCGCGGCGGCGTTTCATCAAAGGCCTGGGCTGGCCGACATAGCTCTCCAGCGTCTCTTGCCTGCCATTCATGATCCACGACCGCCGCCCGGCGGGATACCTTTCGCCCGACCCGGCAGCATCGATCGTCATCTGCCCGTGATTGCCGCGCAGCGTCACCGGGCGGGGCGAAAACTGCGCTTCGAATTCCATCAGGTAACTGATCACCTCGCAGGAGGCCGGGCCCGGGTCGACCAGGTCGCCGAGGCGGATGAACTGCAGGGGCAGGTCCGGAAACACGTCCCGCGCATAACCGGTCACCTGCCGGTGCAGGTCCTCCGGCCGCTCCGGCTCGCCCTGAATGCCGCCCCAGGCGCAGCAGATGGGTGTGCTGATCTGAGCGCTATTCGGGATGAAGCGGGCCTTTTTCGGGCCAGCCTCAACTGCGCTCGGAAACGATGCGCGCAAAGTCAGCCATATCGACATTTCCGCCGGTGACCAGCACGCCTACGCGCCTGCCCTTCAGCGCCTCCGGCAACCGGTGCAGCGCCGCGGCCAGCGCCGCCGCGCCGCCCGGCTCGGCCACGATCTTCAGATGCCGGAACGCCGCGCGCACCGCGTCGCGTACATCGTCATCACTCACCCGAAGACCGCCCGCAAACAACCGTTTCCCAATCGCAAAAGTCAGCTTGCCCGGCTGAGGCGTCAGGATCGCATCGCAGATCGAGCGCGTGCCCGGCGCGTTGGCGAGGATCGCGCCCGCCTCCAGCGACCGCGCCCAGTCATCATGCGCCTCAGGCTCGGCCGTCCAGATCTGCGTCGCCGGCGACAGCCGCTCGAACGCCAGCGCGATCCCGGAGATCAGCCCGCCCCCGCCCGTGCAGCAGATCAAGGCGTCAAGCGCCTCGCCGCCCACCGCCATCTGCCGCGCAAATTCCAGCCCCGCCGTGCCCTGCCCGGCGATGATGTGCGCGTCGTCATAGCTCGGCACCACCACTGCGCCGCGCGCCGCCGCAAGCCGCTGGCTGATCTCTTCGCGGCTCTCGGTGTCGCGGTCGAACAACACCACTTCGCCGCCATCCGCCTTGACGCCGGCAATCTTAACCTGCGGAGCATCCGCGGGCATCACGATCACCGCCGGCATCCCCATCAGCCGCGCCGCCCGCGCCACGCCCTGCGCATGGTTGCCGGACGAAAACGCCACCACGCCGGCCTTGCGCCCCTCCGGCGGGATCTGCGCCAGCCGGTTGGCTGCCCCGCGCATCTTGAAACTGCCGGTCACCTGAAGGCATTCCGCCTTCACGAACACCTGCGCGCCCGCAGCCGCATCGATCGCGCCATGCGTCAGCACCGGCGTTTCGCGCACGTAGGGGTGCACGCGCTCTGCCGCGGCGCACACGTCATGGTAATCCGGAAGAACAGGCTCAGTCGTCATGCGCGCCTGTTTATCTGCCCGGCGCCGGGGCACAATCGAAAAAGCCCGCGGGTTTCCCGGCGGGCCTCCCCCCCGCGCCGGCAGCCCTGCGTCCCCGAGAGACCGCCATCCCGCTAACGGATTGTTTTAATCCAGGCCAGATCGGCCCGGCCCCACACCTGCGGCGCAAGGCAGATGCCGCGCGAACAGTGCCAGAAGAAAAGCGGCCACTCGGTAGAGTGGCCGCAGAAGGCTTGGCTTGCTGTACAGAACGAAAGGGGGGTCAGGCGGCCGCGCTCACCTCGTCGCCCGCATCATAGAGTTCGCCGTGGATCACGTCGTCCGGCTCGGCAGCGAGGCGGGCGATGATGTCCCTGCCTTCAGCTTCGCCTTCAGCGTCTTCCCATTCCATCTTCGCAGCTTCGCACATCCACTCGACTTCGACGAGGCCGTAGCCCTGCTCTTCAAAGTCGGCTTCGATTTTCGAGACGGCATCTTCTTCGCTGGACGCATTCACGCCCACGACCATGAAGGCGTTCTCCATACCGGCCAGGGCGCCGTCGCTGCCCTCGCCGCACACCACTTCGCACGAAACCAGATAAGCAGTTTGCGACATAATCTTTCTCCATAGATGTTCGCGGGATCGTTCACAGGAAGCGCAGTAGCCAGAGAGCGCTGGCCAGGCACGCCCGCCAGACCACCCGTTTCCGCTTGCCACAAGCTTCTTGCTCAGAGGAAAATTCTCAGGACTTCTTTAAGAACACGCTAACCGTTTCGGCCGCGAGGCCGGCTTTACGGGTCTTTCCGGAGGAAAAGTCTTAACCCGGCCGGTTTCTGCAAGCGCTATCTAGAGCTTGCCAGCAGCCTGCCTGACGAGGTCGCGCGCAAACGCGGCCGTGTCCGGATTGTCGAGGGCGTGCGCAAGCACCGCTTCGAAATACCCGGTCTTGTTACCGCAATCGTGGACGGTGCCTTCAAACTCGTAGGCATAGAAGTCCTGCAGCTCCATCAGCCGCGCCATCGCGTCCGTCAGCTGGATCTCGCCGCCGGCGCCGGCGCCCTGCTTCTCCAGCAGGCCGAAGATTTCCGGCTGCAGGATATATCGCCCGGTGATCGCGAGGTTCGACGGCGCACTCTCGCGCGGCGGCTTCTCGATCATGCCCGACATCGCGATCAGTCGCCCGTCACGCGACTTCGGCGCGATCACGCCATACGACGACACCCGGTCCTGCGGCACCGGATCGACGGCGATGATATTGCCGCCCACCCCGGCGAATGCGTCCACCATCTGCTTAAGGCCGGACGGCTTGCCCTTGACGATCACGTCCGGCAGCAGCACCGCGAACGGCTCATGGCCGATCACGTCGCGCGCACACCAGACAGCATGGCCAAGGCCGAGGGGGGCCTGCTGGCGTACGAAACTGGACGCGCCTGCAGGCAGGCGCGAAGCCTCGACCGCCGCCAGGATGTCAGTCTTGTTCTTTGCCTTCAGCTGGGCTTCCAACTCATAGGAATGGTCGAAATAGTCCTCGATCGCGCCCTTGCCCCGGCCGGTTACGAAGATG
>CALGEF010000120.1 GCA_937881755.1 uncultured Acidobacteriota bacterium | reverse complement strand
AAAGATCGGCGGCATTACCCTGGTGTTTTCGCCCTACGACATCGGCTCCTATGCCGAGGGCGCCTATGAAGTGACCCTTCCCGCGACCGAGCTGACACCCATCCTCACCGAGGCCTGGGCCCCCCGCTTCGGCGGCGAGCCGGTCATCGAGGAAGTCGTCGAGGAAGAACAGCCCGCGAGCGCGGAATAGGCCCGGCCTTTTAGCCTAGCACTTCTTGAAGTCCCAGGTCTGCGCCCGCGCACCGTTCGCCAGCGAGATCGTCGCGCTCATCCGGCCGCCCTTGCGCGTGTAGACGATGCGCTGCGGATAATCATGCGCGGAGTTGGCAAACGTCACCGTGTTCCTGGCGCGGCTTTCCTCGGTGAACTCCGACGGCCCGAAGCCGCCCGGATAGGCGTTGAACACAGCCGGCGCCCCGCCATCGATCCGCGCCTGCTCGAAGAAGCTCAGTGCGCCCGTCTCGTCATAGGTCAGCGAATATCCGAACAGGTAGCCCGAGTCCGGTTTCGACCAGACTTCCTTGTAGGACTTGTCTGCCGTGCGCCAGCACCCGGTCATCCATTTCAGCCCTTCGTCCGCATGAGCGGCGGGGGCCAGCATCGCTGACGCGGCGATCAGCGACAGGGCAACCAGAGGGCGTTTCATTTTTCCACCAATGTGCAGCCGGTTTCAGGACCGGTTTTCCGGGCTTCAGACGAGACAAGGCCGCCGAGCACGCTGGCGCGGACGGTATCTGCGGTTTCATCAAAGGTAATCTGGCTGATGTCCACCGTGAAGTCGGTCAGGCAGCTCTCCATAGGTCGCTCCGCCACATGACGGCAGGAGCAGGCCATCTTGGCTCCGTACGCCGTCGCAATCTGCGCATAGGCGACCTGATCCTTCAGGAAGAACTGCCAGGCCAGCCCTCCGGCGACGCCGAGAACCACGAGCACGATGGCGAAGGCTTTGACGAGCTTCATGTCCCGGTCCACAACAGCTTTGATCAAGCATAACCATAACCGGGGAGGGCGCCAGCATGAAGGCAAAGATTCTTGGAGGACTCATCGCCGCGGCCCTGCTGGCGTTCGGCGCGGGCGCGCAGTCGCTCACCCCGCTGCCGGCGCAGCCCGAAGGCCTCGCTTATCCAACCGGCGGCTGGCAGACTGGCGAGTTGCCGCCGGACTCCAAGGCGGCTGTTGACGCCCTCGTCGCCGAAGCCATGGGCAAGTCAGTCAAAGACGTGATGGGCGAAACGCGCGGGCTCGTCATTATCTGGCGCGGCCGGCTGGTGGCCGAAGCCTACGCCAAGAGCTTCACGCCGCAGACCCGGCAGATTTCCTGGAGCATGGCCAAGTCGGTCACGCAGTCGCTCGTGGGCGCGGCCAGGCAAGCCGGCGCGGATATCGAACTCGATTCCCCCATGCCCGCACTCCATCCCGCGGGCAGCAAGGCGGCCGCCATCACCTGGCGCCAGTGGCTCCACGCAGTCGACGGCATGGATTACCACGAACTCGATGGCGATCCGAACCCGGTCAAAAGCGATGTGGTCCAACTGATGTACGGCGATGGACGGTTCGATGCGCTCGGCTACGCGATGCGCGCCTTCCCCCTCGTGCATGCGCCGGGCACGTTCTGGACCTATTCCACACCCACCTTTCACAACATCGGGCATGCCTTGCAGGTCGCGCTTGGCACGGAGGGGAACGCCGAAGGCTCCAAGGCCGCCTTTGACCGGATCCTGTTTGACCGGATCGGCATGGACACGGTCGCCGAGTTCGACCCGAAAGGAACCTATCTTGGCGGCTCGCTCATCTGGGCCAGCGCGCGGGATTTTGCGAAGTTCGGCTATCTCTACCTGCGCGATGGTGTGTGGGACGGCCAGCGTATCCTTCCTGAGGGCTGGGTCGATTTTGCCCGCGCTCCGGGTCCCGCGGCCAACACCAACGTCTATGGTGCCGGCTGGTGGATCATTCCGGCCAAAGGACCGCTCACGCATCGGCAGAACGCCGATTCCGATCCGCGCGACGCCTTTCACGCGGGCGGCCACGAAGGCCAGACGATCTGGGTCGTGCCCAGCCGCGACCTCGTGATCGTCCGCCTTGGCCTGATGCCCAACGAGGGCGAGAACTGGCCCGCCCTTTATGAATGGAACCAGCGCATTGCGCGCGCCTTTCCGGAGGTACAATAGCGGCGCAGATTCCGACTTGCGCCTGCGTTTCCGCCTCCATGCCCCCATTCCCGGCACCTGTTTATGGTCATCCGGGTTTCGCCGCAGGCGGAGACCGGCATCCGGAAAGCCGGGCAGAACAACAACCTTCAGTTTGCAGCCTGGTCATCGCTCCGTCGGCGCCGTCGCCTGGCCCAAAGAATTCCGCAGCTGCGACCGTTCGCCGGCATTTGCCCCCGGGTTTAATCTCTCCCGGTCTGCCTGGCTGGCGGCGCACCGGTACCGTTCGGTTGGCCCGGCAGACCGTCCCGGATGCGGGAACGCGTGGGGGTAACGGCCCGCTCGATTCCGAGGCGCGCCGATCCAGATAAGCCGAAAAGCCGGGAGACAATCGGGCCGGACCATCTCGGTTGCCAAGGTCCGCGCGGGTAAGCTCTCAAGGCCTCGCGGCGCCGAAGTCATCCCGAGAACTGCCCGAACCCCGGGACGCGCGAGGCGGAAGCGAGGCGTCCAATGCCAAACCACTTCTTCTCACGGACGCCCGGCAGCATCCCCCGCGCCTGGCTCCGCTCTATCCGTATCCGGACGGCTCTGCCGGTCCGGCCGTCAGAGCATGGATGAGCCCCTTCTCCGTTAGGGGGAAGGGGTTGGGATGAGCCGCTTGAGGCGCGGGAACTGAACTTGCCCTAATCCGCCGCCACCAGGAAGTGCGCCATCAGCGCCGTCACCGGCTCGGCGCGGTTCTCCTGCCAGGCTTCCGCCCGTACAGAGGCCATCCGCCGCCCCATCTTCAGCACGTAGGCACGCGCATAGAGATCCTTTGCATGTCCCTGGCGCAGGTAATCGATGGTGAGGTTGATCGGCTTCGGCGGACGCGGCATGTCGGAGATCAGGAACACCTGCAGCATTGCCGTAAGCTCGAGGAAGGACGCAATCGCTCCGCCATGCAGCGCCCGGATCGCCACGTTGCCGATCAGCTTCTCCTGGAAGGGCAGGATCGCCGTCATCTCGTCGCCGAGCACCTCGCAGCGCATGCCGAGTGTCTGCGCGAACGGCAGGCGCTTCAGGATCGCGTCGATTTCGTCCGCCCTGGGATTGGTCAGCTGCGGGTTCATTTCCGGCTCCCGCCGCCGAGGCGCGCCTTGTTGATGGCAAAGGTCCCCGCTGCCGTGGCGATCAGCTTGTCGCGCGTCTCATGATAGGCCCAGGCCCGCGTGAAACATACCGTCCGCGTCAGGTGGTAGCATTCCGCCTCGCCTATGATGTCGCGGCCTTTCTCGGCCGGGCGCATGTAATCGATCCGCAGGTCGATGGTCGCAACGAACCGCATCTCGGTCATCGCCGAGGTGCAGGCCATGCCGCAGAGGTTGTCGAGGAAGGTCGTGATTACCCCGCCATGGATGACGCCGGTTTCCGGGTCGCCCACCAGGTGCGCCTCCCAGGGCTGGATTCCGAACACATGCCCCTTTTCGACCTTCGTCACCCGGAACCGGGTCTCGTTGGCCCAGGGCACCACGTCGCGCATCACGTTGATGTTCTCGTTCATGATGGCCGCGATGTCATATTGCTGTTTCGGCTTGTCGTTCATGCGGCCCGGCTCGCTTTCCGATTTGACGCCCTATGGAAGCCGGATAACATCGCGTGGGACTCAAGGAAACGGGTTCGCGGAAGGTAAGGAGAGACGGGTATGGCCTTTGACGCAGCGGCAAAGCCGAAAACCTGCATCATCGGGGCAGGATGTTCCGGGTTCACGATGGCGAAACGCCTGAAGGATCTCGGGCTGCCCTACGATTGTTTCGAGAAATCCGATAATGTCGGCGGCAACTGGTATTACAACAACCCGAACGGGGTCTCATCCTGCTACCAGTCGCTGCATATCGACACATCCAAGTGGCGCCTCGCCTTCGAGGATTATCCCGTACCGGCGGGCTGGCCGGACTTCCCGCACCACGCCCAGCTCCTGCAATACTTCAACGACTATGTGGACCATTTCGGCCTGCGCCCGACGATCACGTTCAACACATCGGTGGACGATGTGGCCGACCTTCCGGGCGGGCGCTTCCGCGTTACGTTGTCGACCGGCGAGGTGCGCGAATATGACGCCGTGGTCGTGGCGAACGGCCACCACTGGGATGCGCGGATGCCGAAATATCCGGGCACGTTCAACGGCTATCAGGTCCACTCGCACCATTACCGCGATCCGTTCGCGCCTTATGACTTCCGAGGCAAGCGCGTGATGATCGTCGGCGCCGGCAACTCGGCGATGGACATCTCGTCCGAGCTCTCCCAGCGCCCGGTGGCGGAAAAGCTGTTCATTTCGATGCGCCGCGGGGTCTGGGTGCTGCCGAAATACATGGACGGCAAGCCGGCCGACAAGGCCGTGCTGCCGGCCTGGATGCCGCCCAAGCTTGGCCGCTCGCTCGCCAAGGCGAAGATCCGCAAGACCATCGGCAACATGGAAGACTACGGCCTGCCGAAGCCGGACCATGAGCCGCTCGACGGCCACCCGTCCGTGTCCGGAGAATTCCTCACGCGCGTCGGCTGCGGTGACATCACGCCGAAGCCCGGTATCGAGCGCCTGGATGGGGACCATGTGGTCTTCACCGACGGTACGCGCGAAAAGGTCGATGCCATCGTCTGGGCCACCGGCTACAACACCAGCTTCCCGTTTTTCAGGCAGGACGAGCTGACCCCGAAGGACAACGTCTTTCCGCTGTTCAAGCGTATGGTAAAGCCCGGCCGCGAAAGCCTGTTCTTCCTCGGCCTCGCTCAGCCCCTGCCGACGCTGGTGAATTTTGCCGAGCAGCAGTCGAAGCTCGTCGCGGCCGCCCTCACGGGCGTCTATGCCTTTCCGCCTGCGGACGAAATGGACCGGGTCACCAGGGCTGACGAGGAGGCGCATCTCGGCCACTTCTACGATAGCCCCCGCCACCGCATGCAGGTCGACTTTTTCGGCTACTGCAAGGACCTGATGAAGGAAATCGAACGCGGTTCAAAACGGGCTAAGGTCAGCGCGTGAACTTTCGCCTCTGGGGGCTTTGGTTTGCATTGATGCTGCTGGCCGGGTGCGCCACACAGCCGGCGCCGATCATCGTCTACGGTCCTCGGGTGGATTATGGCCCGCCGGGAGATGTCCGCAATCCGCCTCAGGGCCTGTTCCAGCCGAACGCTTTCCTGCGGATCTGTCCCGGCATGACGGTTTCCAACAGTCCGCCTGTGGATAGTGAGCGCTGGATCCTTGACTACAAGCCGGTGATCCTGGTGGGGCAGGTGGTGCTGGTCACGGCGCCCGTCAATGATGTCTGCCTTTCCTCCGGCTTCGGCCTGCGGGCCGGGCGCCCGCACATGGGGATTGATCTTACCAGCCAGCCGCCCGGCACCATCTATGCCGCGGCGCCCGGCCGGGTGATCGAGGCACGCAATTCGTCCGGCTACGGGCTCCAGGTCCTGCTCGATCACGGGCACGGCGTCTATACCCGCTACGCCCACCTCGACAGCTTCGACCCCGGCGTGCAGCTTGGCGCGTCCATCGGCTTCGGCCAGCCGGTGGGCCAGATGGGGGCCACCGGCAACGCTGAAGGCCCCCACCTCCACTACGAAGTGCTGACCGGTAACTATGATACGCCCAGCGCCTCCAGGGGCCTGACGCCGAATGACCCGTTCGCCTTCCCAGCCTATGATTTTGCGGGCTATTGAGGGCCGGGGAGGATAAAAAGACGATGCACAGTCGTATATTCAACGCCGCCGCAAGCCGATTTGTCCTTGCTGCCGCCGCTGGCCTCACGCTCACGGCCTGCGCCTCCTATCCGGGCCGCGGCCCAGGCTACGCGCCTGCCACTGCCCAACAGGCTGATGCGTTCGCCGCCCTCTCCGGCCTCGTCGGAAAGACCTGGCGCAGCGCGCCTGCCTGCGACGGCGAAGGGAGCCCAGCCGATATTTCGAAATGGAGCTGGGACCTTGGCGGGCGCGTGCTCGTCAACCGCCATGCGCTCGAGGACGGCTCCTATGGCGGCGTCACCTATGTCTACGAAAACGGCCAGACGGGTTCGCTCGACTATGTCTACATAACCAGCGCCGGCTTCCACACGACCGGAAGTTTCGTGCTGGGCGAAGATGGCAGCTGGACCGCCGAAGAGGCGGTGACCGGACATGACACGATCACCCGGGTGCGCTCGACCGGCCGATTGACCGCAGACGGACAAATGTCCATGGCGTCCGAATACTTTGCAAAGGGCGAATGGTCACCAGGCCGCAATGTCGTATATGTAGCGGTCACCGCGAAGATCCCGGAGATCACCGGCAAGCTCGCCGAATGAAAGCCCGCTTCCTCGACCCGTCAGAGCTCGCGCGCGCCTACCGCGATCCGCTCTCTTTGGTCAGCCTGGCCGTTGACTTGATGCCCGTCATCGCGGTGTTCGCCTTTGGCTGGGGCGCAACCCCGCTGGTCGCGCTCTACTGGCTTGAGAACCTGGTCATCGGCGCGTTCACGATCCTCCGGATGATCGCTATCTCTGCCTGGATCAGGTCGTTCGGCATCTTTGCCATGGCCCTCTTTCTGATGATATTTTTCTTGTTCCACTATGGCATGTTCTGTTTCGTACATGGTGCATTCATCCGCGCGCTTGCCAGCGGCGGAGGCAGCGACGGCTTTGAGCTTCTCTCACTGATCCCGTGGGCGCTCGGGACGGCGCCGGAAATGGTCTGGTTCGTGGCGGCCATTATCGGTGTCAGCGCGCTTTACTACGTGTTCGACTTCCTTCTTGGCGATGACTACAAGATCAGTACTTTGACGACTGAGATGTTTTCTCCCTACGGACGGGTCATGACGCTGCACACTGGCATCCTTCTTGGCGCCGGCGTTGCCTTCTCCCTCAATGAACCCCTCGCCGGCGTCCTCCTGCTGATCTTCATCCGTGTCGTCTTTGGTATCGCCCTGACGGTGCTGAGGCAGCGCAAACGCGGCGCACGTCCCGGCTCGCCCGGCGCCCCGGCATGAACCCGATCCTGATCCTCGACTATGCCGGTATCGCGGTATTTGCAGCGACGGGCGCGCTGGCGGCATCGCGCAGGCAGCTGGACATTATCGGCTTCCTGTTTTTCGCCGGCATGACGGCTGTGGGCGGCGGCACGGTGCGCGACCTGATCCTCGGCGTACCGGTGTTCTGGGTGGCAAACCCGGCCTATCTGGTCGTGTGCGCGGTCACCGCGGTGATTGTCTACCTGACGGCCCACCTGTTCGAGTCGCGCTACAGGTTGCTGCTCTGGCTCGATGCGATCGGATTGGCGGCATACTGCGTTTTCGGAGCCTGGAAGGGACTGGAGGTGACCGGCTCACCGGTGGTCGCGGTCGTGATGGGCGTGCTGACTGCCAGCTTCGGCGGCATCCTGCGCGATCAGCTGGCGGGCGAGCCTTCCGTGCTGCTGCGGCCGGAGATCTATATCACGGCGGCGCTGGCCGGGGCGGCGATCTATACCGGGCTCGACCTCGCGGGCCTGCCGCTGATGCTCGCCGCGTTGCCGGCTGCGCTCGCAGCCTTTGCGATCCGGGCCGGGGCGCTGAAATTCGGCTGGTCATTTCCGCCTTACAAGGGCCGGCCGGGCCGCAAGCCCGGGAACATTCCCTGAGACAACAAAGTTGACGCTTCGTGACGCCTCATGCAGGGTAAAAAACGGCGGGAGTTCAGGGTAATACATAATGGCAGATATCGAGGCGGATGCGCCAACGAGCGGCAAACGGGCGAATACCAAGGCGGCCAACCGCCGGGCGATCCTGACTGCGGCGCGGCGGGTGTTCGCGCTGATCGGCTATGAAGCGACCACGGTGCGCGACATCATCCGCGAGACCAATCTGGCCTCAGGCACCTTCTACAATTACTTTAAATCGAAAGAGGAAGTGTTTCAGGCCATCGCCGAGGATTCGACTTACCGGTTCCGGGCGCACCTTTCGGAGGTCCGGGCGCGGACAAATTCGCTTGAAGACTATATCGAGCTT
>CALGEF010000119.1 GCA_937881755.1 uncultured Acidobacteriota bacterium | reverse complement strand
GTTACGGGTCACAACGACCCGTTCGTTTGACTGCCATTCTCCAAAGCGGAAGGGGCCGGTGCCAGAAGGGTTACGGCCGAAATCGGCACCGTGCTGCATCACGGCCGCAGGCGAGACGATCAGGCCAGTGGGATAAGCCAAGTTTGACAAGAAAGGCGCATAAGGCTCGTTCAGCGTGAAGCGCACAGTGCGCGCGTCCAGCGCCTCGACCCCGGAGATCGCGCTGAAGAAGAACGACAGCGGGAAGGGGCCGGTGTTATGGTAAGGGTGATCCTCGTTCAACATACGCTCGAAGTTGAAGACCACGGCCTCGGCATCAAGCGCGCTGCCGTCATGGAACTGTACGCCGTCGCGCAGGCTAAAGGTATAGACGGTTCCATCCTCGGAAATCGTCCAAGACTCTGCAAGCCCAGGCTCAACCTCAAGCGTGCCCGAGGCATAACGGACCAAACCCTCGTAGACATTCATCAGGATACGGAAATCGTTGACGGCGGTCACCGCATGTGGATCCAGCGATTGCGGCTCGGCGATCTGGCCTACGACCAAAACCCCCGGCGGGGTTTGGGCAGTAGCTGGAGCGATAAGCGCCGAAGTGGCCAGAAGCGCGGCTGTCAGAACCCCAAAGCTGCGACGGGTCAGTGCTGAAAAGGCCATATCGGCTCTCCCTGTTGGTGGTTTCTGCCCTGCAATTTATCATGATCATTTGCGCTCGTCAAAATTTTCGTGATAATTAGACGGGACGAAAGGAAACTACCTGATGACCTTCTCGATTCTTGCACAAGATTTGAACACTGGCGCATTCGGAGCCGCCGCGGCGACAGGATCGCTCTGCGTCGGCGGCTGGGTTCTGCGAGGTGATTCGCGCGCTGGATTGTCCGCATCGCAAGGCGCGGCGCCCTCGCCGATGTGGGGCGAGGACGTGCTGGACCGGATGCGAGCAGGCGAAGATGCGCAGACCGCGCTGGATGCGGTGGTCGGGGTCGATGGTGGACGCGAATGGCGCCAGCTCGCCGCCCTTGATCGCCGGGGCGGCACGGCTTGCCATACGGGGGCACAAAACACGCCATGGCGCGGATCGCTGATTGCGCCTGGCCTGGTTGTCTCGGGCAATCTTCTGGCTGGACCCGAGGTACTGGAGGCGCTGCGAGACACGCATCTCAACGCCGCTGGCACGCTAGCTGAACGTTTGCTGGCTGCATTGGCTGCGGCGGAAACCTCGGGCGGAGACAGGCGCGGCCTGCAATCCGCAGCACTTCTAGTCTTATCTGATGACGCCCCGCCACTGAGCCTGCGCATTGACTGGTCGGAAGATCCGATCACCGCCCTGCATAACCTGTACACCCGCAGCCAGACAGGGGATTATGCGGCATGGTTACCCAGCGTTCCGACCCGTAGCGATCCTGAGCGTGGCTATGCCTGAGACGGACTGGGGTGCGCTCGCAAGGCATTGGCTGGACCAACTGGCCGCCTGTTCAGAACCTGGCCCCGGTGTGACGCGCCTGCCCTTTACTCCTGAACATCGCGCGGCGCTTGAAGTGCTGACCGAGTTGATGAAGCAGGCTGAGCTTGCCATTCGCCTAGAGCATGTCAGGCCCAATCGGGTTCGTATCCTGCGGCGATGAAGTAGTTGAG
>CALGEF010000118.1 GCA_937881755.1 uncultured Acidobacteriota bacterium | reverse complement strand
GATCGACAGCGCGACGCTGATGAACAAGGCGCTGGAGCTGATCGAGGCCGCCATCCTGTTCAGGGTCGGGGCGGAGCGGATCGACGTTCTGGTGCATCCCCAGTCGATCGTTCACGGGATGGCCCATTTTACCGACGGTTCGGTTATTGCCCAGCTCGGCTCGCCCGATATGAGAACTCCGATCTCACTTGCCCTCGGCTGGCCGGAGCGCATCGAGACGACGGTCGACAGGCTGGACCTGGCCCGGATCGGCCAGCTGGATTTCGCGCCCGTGGATACCCGGCGGTTCCGCTCCATCGACCTCGCGCGGCGGGCGTTTGCGCTTGGTCCGGCGGGGCCGGTGATATTAAATTCCGCTAATGAATCAGCGGTTTCGGCGTTTGTCGGGGGCGAGTGTGGCTTTCTGGACATAGCCCGGGCCGTGGAAGCCGCACTCGATATCTTTTCATCCTCAGAATTCGCCTCTACCAAGTGCACGACGCTGGACGAAGTGGCGTTCCTCGATAATTACGGGCGCAGGCTCGCCGAGGACGTGTTGAAGCAGGCCCCGGGCCGGGCAGGAGGAATGGCAGCTTGGAAGGGGTAATCAGCCAGGGCCCATTGTTTATCGCGTGCCTGGTGTTCCTCATGGGCATCGTGATCGTGGTGCATGAGCTGGGGCATTACCTGGCGGGCCGCTGGTTCAATGTCGCCGTCGAGTCCTTCGCGGTCGGCTTCGGCAAACCGATGGTCGAGGTACGCGACAGGCGCGGGACCCGCTGGCGCGTCAACTGGATCCCGCTCGGCGGCTTCGTCGCCTTCGTTGACAGGCAGTCGGCAGAGGATGCGGCTGGCAACGAGGCCGCGCCAGAGGGCGTGCCATTCGACGATGTCGGCCCGCTCAAGAAGATCGTCATCAGCCTTGCCGGCCCGTTTGCGAATTTCGTGCTGGCCGCAGTCATTTTCTCGCTGTCCATCGGCGTGCACGGGGTCGCTGTCCAGACTGTGAAAATTGCGACCACGCTGGCGGATATGCCGGCCGAACGCGCCGGAATACTGGCCGGTGATGAAATTGTCCGGATCAACGGCAAGCCGGTCAGGAATTCCTCGGATGTCACCGTCGCTGTCCTTCTCAGCCCTAACAGGCCGCTTGAAGTGGTGGTTGACCGGCAGGGTAACGCGCAGGTTCTCCGGGTGACGCCGGTCGAAATCGTCCGGGAGAACGAATTTGGCCAGATGGTGGCGCAGGGCACCATCGGGATCGGCATGGCCCCGCCGGACTCGTTTGACCGGATCCACTATGGCCCGGCCGAATCAGTTGTGGCCGGCGTCCAGCAGACCGGCGTCGCCATCGAACGCACCGTGACCATGCTCGCCAGCATCGTCACCGGGAACATGTCTTTTCACACGCTGTCGGGTCCGGTCGGCATCGGGGACGTGTCCCGGCGGATCGTAAACACGGTCATGGACAACCCGCAGGTGCCGCTGTTTGACAGGCTCGAACACCTTTTCTGGGTGCTGCTCAGCCTCTGCGCCGCGATCTCTGTGGGCGTCGGTTTCTTCAACCTGTTGCCACTGCCAGTGCTGGATGGCGGGCGGGTTGTGTTTCATGCATACGAGGCACTGTTTGGCTCAAAAATGCCAAGCCGGATTGAGGCGATGGCGCTGCGTGTGGGAGTGTTGGTCTTGGTGGCCATGGTGATCGTGATCACTTGGGGGGACATTCTCGAAACCGGCGTTTTCGGACGGGCAAGCAGCTGACGCAATTCAGCTCCAGGAACGAAAGAGTATTCGAGAATGCGTAAATTCCTCGCCGCAACAGTTCTCGCGACCAGCGTCCTGGCGCTCGGATCGGCAGGCCAGCTGACCACAGCGCATGCCCAGGAAGATGCCCGCTATGGCGGCACGATCCGCTCCATTGTCGTTGAGGGCAACAAGCGTATCGAGGCCCGGACTGTCCAGTCCTACCTCCTGATTGAGCCCGGTGATGCATTCGATCCGGACCGGATCGAACTTTCGCTGAAGACATTGTTTGCAACCAACCTGTTTGCCGACGTGTCGATTGACCGGCGCGAAGATGACCTGGTTGTCCGTGTTGTCGAAAACCCGATCATCAACCGCGTGATCTTCGAAGGCAACCGCGCTCTCAAGGACGACAAGCTGCGCGAAGAAATCCAGGCCTCGCCGCGCGGCGTGTTCACGGCGGCCCGCGTGCAGGCCGACGTTCAGCGCGTCCTGGAAATGTATCGCAGGTCGGGACGTTTCGCCGCGAAGGTCGAGCCACAATACAAGCCGCTGGAACAGAACCGCGTCGACCTGATCTTCGAGATCACCGAAGGCCCGGTGACCGGTGTTCGCGCGATCAACTTCATCGGCAACGAAGAATACTCGGACTCGCGGCTGCGCAGCGAGATCGTCACGCGCCAGTCGCGCCTCTGGCGCTTCTTCAGCTCGAATGACAACTATGACTCGGGCCGGCTCGAATTCGACCGCGAGCAGCTGCGCGAGTTCTACCAGAACAACGGCTACTATGATTTCCGCGTCACCTCGGCGGTCGCCGAACTGACGCCGGACCAGAAAGACTTCTACGTCACCTTCACGGTCGATGAGGGACGCCAGTACGATTTCGGCGTCATCAAGGTCGAGACCGCGCTCGAGAAGCTGGACTCGTCCATCCTGCAGGCCGTGGTGCCGATCCAGGAAGGCGAGCTGTTCCGGGGAGATCAGATCGAAACCGCTATCGACGCGCTGACCTACGCGGCCGGCGTTGCGGGCTATGCGTTCGTGGATATCCGCCCGCAGATCAGCATCAGCGAAGAGACCGGACGCATCGATATCACCTTTGCGATCGATGAAGGCCCGCGCGTCTATATCGACCGGATCAACATTGTCGGCAACACGCAGACGCTGGACCGCGTGATCCGCCGCGAACTGCGCATTGCCGAAGGCGACGCCTTCAACCGAATCCTGCTGGACCGCTCGCGTAACCGTATCCGGGCGCTTGGTTTCTTCAAGGAAGTCGAGATCGTCGAGACACCGGCAGAGGATCCGGACCGCACGATCGTGGATGTTACCGTGACCGAGCAATCGACAGGCGAGCTGTCCTTTGCGGCAGGTTTCTCCTCGGTGGATTCCTACCTTTTCGACCTCAGTGCATCACAGCGCAACCTGCGTGGCCGCGGCCAGTCCGTTGTCGCACGCACTTCCCTGTCGAGCCGTCAGCAGGTCGTCGATCTCAGGTTCACCGAACCTCGTTTCCTCGACCGCAACCTGTCGGCAGGTGTCGATCTTTTCGCAACCAAGCAGGACTTCGAGGAGTTCACAGGGTTCACCAGCGAAACGGTGGGCGGCGGCATCCGGACCGCGTTCCCGCTGACGGACCGTATGCAGCTTGGCCTGAGTTATCGTCTTCAGGCGGACGATGTGAATATTACCGACCGCAACATCATCATCGATGAGGCTGGCAACCTGCTGCGCGAAACGGTGCAGATCGCCGGTCAGGACACGCCGGACGATTTTTCCGACGACCAGTACCGGCTGCCAGAAGAAGGTGATGCAGGACCCGGCGAGCTGCTGGTCGATTTCTGTGATCCGCTCTACACGCTGCGCGACACGATCTGCCGCTCCGAGCGCAATGATGTCTCGAGCATCATCGGGTACAATTTCTTCTGGGATCAGACGAACGATCCGATCACGCCGACGCGCGGTTTCGACTTCCGGTTCAGCCAGGATCTGGCGGGGCTTGGCGGGGACGTGCGTTACGTGCGGACGGAAACCGGCGCCTCTCTGTATCGCGGGATCTGGCGGGATGTGATTGCGAGTGCGAAATTCTCGGCTGGTCTCGTAGTGCCGCTGGACGATAAGCAGGGCGTTCGCATCAATAACCGTTTCTTCCGGGGCGGCAGCTCCTTCCGCGGGTTTGATGTGGCCGGCCTTGGGCCGCGCGAGATCGTGCGCGTGTTCGACCCGCAAACCGGCGAAGTGGTTCGGACCGTCCGCCTGAACTCGCTCGGCGGCAACGCCTACTATCAGGGAACGTTTGAACTTACGGTTCCGAATTTCCTGCCCGAAGAGTACGGCATCAAGAGTGCCCTGTTCGTGGACGTCGGCTCGCTGGGCATACTCGATGACGCAGACAAAGGCCTGCCTCTGTTTATCGGCGATGCCTCGCAGCTTGGATATCCGGGCCTGTCGGCCGTTCGCATTACGAAAGATGCCGCTGCCCTGCGCGCCTCGGCAGGCCTCAGCGTATTCTGGGACTCGCCGTTCGGCCCGATCCGGTTCGACTTCGCCCAGATCCTTCGCAAGGAAGAATACGACCGTACCGAGACATTCCGTTTCTCGACATCAACGAACTTCTGATCTCGCAAGCCCCTACGAGGAAACTCCAATGACCAAATTAAAGACCGCTCTGACAGCTCTGATGCTCTCGGCCACAGCCCTGATGGTCGTCGCCCCTCCGGCCGCCGCCCAGGGCACCGTGATCATGGTGATCGACGAAGGCCGTATTGTCGCTGAAAGCAAAGCCGGCAAGGACATGTTCACCAAGCTGAAAAACATCGAAACCCAGATCAATACCGAGCTGAAGCCGACGCTGGACGCGCTGGAAGCAGAGCGTCAGGCACTGGCCACCAGGCTCGACGGCAAGACGCGTGAGGCAATTGCCGCGGATGCCGCGCTCGTCAAGCAGATCGGGGACTTCCAGAAAAAGTCGGAAGAGTTTGCGCAGAAGCGTACAATGCTGTCGCAGGAGTATGCCGCCACTGAGCAGAAATCGTTTATCGACTTCAACACGGCCCTCGAGCCGGTGATGCTTGAAGTCGTGAAAGAGAAGAATGCCCAGGTTGTCCTTTCAAAGAGCCAGGCGGTTTTTACGGCCGACACGGTTGACGCAACGGCCTCCGTCGTGGCCAAGCTCGACCAGAAGACGCCGGCGATCACCGTGGTTCGTCAGCGCGCTCCGGCGCCGAAGTAACCGCGCTGACGCCCTGTCATGGCAGTCGATACCCGGTTCTATGCGTCGTTGGGGGCTTTGACGCTGGAATCGGCCGCTGCGCTGACTGGGGCGCAGCTCGCCGGTGATCCGGAAACGCCGATCACCGGCATCGCGGCGGCGGATCAGGCCAGGGCGGGCGAGCTGGCTTTCCTTGAAGGCGACGGCGCCGGGCTACCGGCGCTTGGCCGCGATCTGACTGTACTGGTTGTGAGTGAGGCGGCGCGGTCACGGGTACCCGAAGGGGTAGCCTGCCTCGTGGTGAAACAGCCGCGCCATGCGCACAACGTGATCGCCCGCGCCTTGTTCAGGCCGCGCCACCACCTCGCCCAGGCACGCGTTGCCATCTCGCCGGAAGCGAAGGTTCATCCGGGCGCCGATATAGGTGCGGGCGTTGTCGTCGGCGCCGGCGCCGCGATTGGCGAAGGCACCGTGATCTGCCCCAATGCCGTCATAGGCCCGGGCGTCCAGATTGGCCGGAATGGGTTCATCGGAGCGGGCGCGAGCCTGCACTGCGCGCTGCTCGGGGACCATGTGACCCTGCTGGCAGGCGCGCGGATCGGCGAAACCGGCTTTGGCGTGACGCCGGGGCCGGACGGGCTGGAAGATGCCCCGCATTTCGGACGGGTGATCCTGCAGGACCATGTGACGGTCGGCGCCAATACCTGCATTGATCGCGGTGTGTTCGCGGACACGATCGTGGGCGAGCGGACCAAGATCGATAACCTTTGCCAGATCGCCCACAATGTCGTGCTGGGCCGGTCGGTCATCATGGCGGGGTTTGGCGGCATTTCCGGGTCGGTTCGGGTCGGCGACGGCTCGATGCTGGGCGGCCGGGTCAGCATTGCCGATCATGTCAGGGTGGGCGCCGGTGTCAGCCTCGCGGGCTCTGCAGGGCTCTTCAGGGATGTGGCCGACGGGGAAACCTGGGGCGGCACGCCGGCCAAGCCGATCAACCAGTGGCTGCGCGAAGTCGCCTGGCTGGCCAGGCAGGTGAGCCCCAGGAAGCGTGATTGAACAGTGGCGCTGCTCCCGGCGGGCTGGTAACGGAAATCCATGGCTACCTGCGTTCATCCGTCTTCCGTCATTGAAAACGGCGCCGTGCTGCATGACGGCGTCACCATCGGTCCTTTCTGTCATATCGGCGCGAGCGCCGAGATCGGCGAAGGAAGCCTGCTGATGTCGTATGCGAGCGTCATCGGCAACACGCGGGTCGGCAGGAACTGCACGCTGCATCCGCACGCCGTGCTCGGCGGCCTTCCGCAGGTTATCGGCCTTGCGGCTCACCCGGACTCGCGTCTCGAAATCGACGATGGCTGCGTGTTCCGCGAGTACGCGACCGCCCATAGCGGCATTCCGAAGTTCGGCGGGCTGACGAAGGTTGGCACGAACTGCTATATCATGATCGGCGCGCACATCGCGCATGACTGCCGGATCGGCAACAATGTCGTGATGGCCAACAATGTCTCGCTCGCCGGGCATATCGAAGTAGGCGACAATGTCTGGTTTGGCGGTCTTTCCGCCGTGCACCAGTTCAGCCGTATCGGCCGGAACGCGTTCATCGGGGGCGGCGCGATCGTCGTCGAGGATGTCATCCCGTTCGGGTCCGTCGTCGGCAACCATGCCAGGCTTGCCGGCCTCAACATGGTGGGCCTGAAGCGCCGGGGCTTTTCGAAGGCAGACATTCACGAAATCCGTTCTGCCTACAAAGCCGTGTTCGAAGGAAACGGCTTGTTCAAGGACCGGCTCGAAGCCGCCGTCACGACCTTCGCCGGTCAGCCCCTGGCGATGGAGTTGATCAACTTCATTCGCGAAGGCGCAGACCGTCCCATCTGCAAGCCCGGTTGAGCGCATGCCCGCACCGCTTGGCCTGATTGCCGGACTTGGAGACCTGCCGGTCGCGATCGCCGAGAATGCCGTGGCAACGGGGCAGGGGGTCCATGTCCTCCGGCTGAAAGGTTTCGAGGAGCCGCGTCTTGCGGGCTATCCGGGGAGTGTCGTCGGGCTGGGCGAAATCGGCGCCGTGATCACGCGCCTGCGCGATGCGGGGTGCCGCGATCTGGTCTTTGCCGGCAATGTCAGCCGTCCGCACTTCTCGGACCTGAAGCTCGACCTGCGGGGCGCCGCGCTGCTGCCGAAAGTTCTGAGCGAAGCGCGCAAGGGCGACGATGCGCTTCTTCGCGTGCTGGTGGGCGAGTTCGAAAAGAACGGCTTCAACGTGATCGGCAGCCAACAGGCGCATGCGGCCCTGCTGGCGCCGGCGGGGCTCCTGGCCGGGCCTGAACCTTCCGGCGCCCTGCTCGCAGACCTTGAAGTGGCGGCGAGGGTGGCGTCCGCCAGTGGCGCGCTCGATATCGGTCAGGCCTGTGTCGTCTGCGACGGCCTGGTGCTCGCGGTCGAAGCGCAGGAAGGCACGGACGAGATGCTGCGCAGATGCGCGGCGTTGCCTGAGACCCTCCGGGGCACACCGCTCGCCCGCCGGGGTGTTCTGGTGAAGCGCCCCAAGCCGGTCCAGGAGCGGCGGATTGACCTTCCGACGACGGGCGTCTCGACGGTGGAACTCGCCGCCGCTGCCGGCCTGGCGGGCATCGGCGTCGAAGCCGGCGGCGCCCTGATGCTCAACCGCGCCGCCATGGAAGCGAAGGCCGCGTCGCTTGGATTGTTCCTGTACGGATTTTCTCCAACGCTCGGCGCTGGTGCCTGATGTCGCTGTATCTCGTCGCAGCCGAGGCGTCCGGAGACCTGCTGGCGCGCGAGGTGGCCGAATGGGTGCGCCGCAAATCGCCGGGAACTGAAATCAACGGGATTGGCGGCGCTGAACTGGCGGGCGCCGGCATCACCTCCCCGATCGACATCAGTCCGCTTTCGGTCCTCGGCTTCGCCGAAGGTATCAGGGCTTACGCAGACGTGGTGCGGCTGGCCGATGCGGCGGCAGAGGACATCTGCAGGCGCCGGCCCAGGGTCGTCGTGCTGGTCGATTCCTGGGGCTTCATGCTGCGCGTGGCGCAGCGCGTTCGCGCCCGGGATGCGTCAATCCGGCTGGTCAAGCTGATCGGGCCTCAGGTCTGGGCCACCCGCCCGGGGCGCGCGGCCACGCTCGCAGCAACCGTCGATCATCTCCTCTGCATGCACGACATTGAAGCGCCTTATTACGAACCTTACGGCCTGAAGGTCACGGTCATCGGCAATCCCGCCCTGACGCGCAGCGGCCGGGGTGACGGCGCAGCCTTCCGTGCACGCCACAGGATTGGCGCAGATGAACCGCTGCTGCTGGTCCTGCCGGGAAGCCGGCGCAGCGAAGTCGCCAGTGTAGCGCCCGTGCTGATGGACGCCGCCCGGAAGGTCAGGGACGTATTGCCGTCTGTGAAAGTCATGGTGCTTCCAGCAGGCCCGGTCCAGTCCGCGTTCGCCCGGCGCTTCCCCGATGCAGCAGAGTGGGCCCAGGTCGTCACCAGCCCGGGTGAACGCTATGACGGCATGGCCGCCGCGACGGTTGCACTCGCCTGCTCCGGGACGGTGACGAGCGAAGTGGCCATGCAGGGCGCGCCCATGATCGTCGGCTACAGGACCGGCTGGATTACCTGGGCGCTGGCGCGCGGCCTGCTCTACAGGAAAGTTCACATCACGCTGCTGAATATCCTGAACGGCGACAGGCAGATCGTGCCGGAGTTTGTGCAGACCCGGTTGAAAGCAGTCCCGATCGCCGGCAAGGCGCTGGAATGGCTTCGGGATCCGGCTGAATGCGCAGCGCAGCGAGCGCGTCAGGGCGCGGCGCTGTCAGCCCTGGTGCGTGACGGCAGGCCCGCCGCAGAAACTGCGGCGGACGCCGTCCTTGCTGAACTGCAGCTTGCTCAGCGCCCGCTGATCGGCACGTAATCGCGCATCGGGGCGCCGGTGTAGATCTGCCGGGGACGGCCGATCTTCTGTGTCGGGTCTTCCAGCATCTCGTTGAGCTGCGACACCCAGCCGACGGTACGTGCCACGGCGAAGAGCACGGTGAACATCTTCGTCGGGAAGCCCATCGCTTCGAGGATGATCCCCGAGTAGAAGTCGACGTTCGGATAGAGTTTCTTCTCGATGAAGTAATCGTCCTGCAGCGCGATGCGCTCAAGTTCCATAGCCACTTTCAGGGCCGGGCTGTCACGCAGGTCGAGGGCGTCGAGCACTTCGTAACAGGTTTTCTGCATGACCTTGGCGCGCGGGTCGTAGTTCTTGTAGACCCGGTGGCCGAAGCCCATGAGGCGGATGCCGCTATTCTTGTCCTTCGCCATCTTGACGAATTCCGGTACTTTATCGAGCGAGCCGATTTCGCGCAGCTGGCGAAGGGCCGCTTCATTGGCGCCGCCATGGCTGGGGCCCCAGAGGCTGGCCACGCCTGCCGCGATGGCGGCGAAGGGGTGAGCGCCGGACGACGCGACGAGGCGCACGGTGGACGTCGATGCGTTCTGCTCGTGGTCGGCATGCAGCATGAAGAAGCGGTCCATGGCGCGGGCCAGGACAGGGTTGATCTCATAGTCCTCGGCGGTGACCGAGAAGCACATGTTGATGAAGTTTTCCGAGTAGGAGAACCTGTTCAGCGGATCGATAAAGCGCTGGCCAAGATTGTACTTCATGCAGCGCGCAGCGAGTGTCGGCAGTTTTGCAATCAGGCGGATCGAGCTGATGCGGCGCTCTTCCGGGTCTTCGTTGCCCATGGCGCCGGGATAGAAGGCGGCCATGCCGCCCACCGCGCCGGTGAGCATTGCCATCGGATGGCTGTCACGGCGGAAGCCGTCAAAGAAGCGGTCCTGCTGGGTGTGCAGCAACGTGTGCTGACGGATCTCGCGCCAGAACGCGTCATACTCGGTCTTGTTCGGGAGCTGGCCATTCAGGAGCAGGTAGCAGAGTTCGATATAGTTCGATTTTTCGGCGAGCTGATCGATCGGGTAGCCGCGGTGCAGCAGGATGCCCTCATCGCCGTCGATATAGGTGATCTGGCTTTCGCAGCTGCCGGTGGACGTAAAGCCCGGGTCCAGCGTGAAGTGATCGGTTTCGGCGTAGAGCTTGCGGATATCGATGACGTTCGGGCCGTGCGTGCCTGAATAGACCGGCAGGTCCACTTTCTTTCCGTTCACTTCAAGCCTGGCAGTGCCAGCGTTCTTTGCCTTGTTTTCCATCAGCTCTTTTCCTGTTCAATCTGTCTGCGCAGACGCCTCAGCCAGCGCCCGCCTGAATCTGGTCGTCTATCCGGCCGAGCGTTTCCTCACGCCCGAGCCAGTCCATTACCGGCGCCAGGTCCGGAGCGGGAAGTCCGCCCGTCAAAGCCGCCCGCAATGGCGGGCCTATCTGCCCCATAGATAGGCCTGCTGCAGTGCAATATGTCGTGATCGTTTCCGAAATGCTAGCGGTTGTCCAAGGGGCAAGGTTACGCAATTCAGGCGAAAGTTTCCTTAACCGGTCGATACCTTCTTCTGACAGCGACTTTTTTGCATTCCTGGCGAGCTCCAGGGGGCGCGCCACACGGAGAAAGCGAAAGGCTGCCGCGAGCTCCACGAGTGTCGCGCCGCGGTCTTTCATGTGAGGCAGCGCAGTGCGGATACGGGAAGCGGCGCAGGCGTCGAGGTCGGCCTCGGCACGCAGGAAAGGGGTCAGAAGGTCGAACAGGCGGTCATTGCCAGCTTCGCGGATGAAGTGGGCGTTGACGGTCCCCAGCTTCTCCAGATCAAGCCGGGCGGGGGACTTGTTGATGCCGTCGAGGCCAAACAGCCGGATGGCTTCGTCCTCGGTGAAGATTTCCTGGTCGCCATGGCTCCAGCCGAGCCGCAGCAGGTAGGCCTTCATGCCTTCGGGCAGGTAGCCCAGGTCGCGGTAGACGGTCGTCGACAGGGCGCCATGGCGTTTTGAAAGTTTGCCGCCATCATTGCCGTGGATCATCGGCAGGTGGGAAAACCGGGGGACGTCCCAGCCCATGGCCTCGTAAATCGGGATCTGCCGGAACGTGTTGCGCAGATGGTCGTCACCGCGAATGACGTGGGTGACGTTCATGTCGTGATCATCGACCACGACGGCCAGCATATAGGTCGGCGTATTGTCAGTGCGCAGCAGCACGAGATCATCGATCTCGGAGGCGTGGACTTTCACGCTTCCCTGGACGCCGTCTTCGACGACGCGGTCTGCGCCATCGGGGGCCCGCAGGCGGACAACATAGGGCGCGTCTGCCGACGGGGGCGTCCCGCCATCGCGCCAGGGAGAGCGGAACGGCGCCAGCAAGGCGCCCGCTTCGGCCAGCAGCGCGCTGCGTTCGGTCTCGCCGAGGCCCTCCTGGCGCGCGCCAGCGCGCTTTTCTTCGCCGAGGTCGCGCCGGGCCTGAAGCTCTTCGGCGCTGACATAGCAGCGGAATGCCGTGCCGCGCGCCACCATCTCATGCGCCACAGCGGCATGGCGGCCCATGCGCTCGGATTGCATGACCGGCGGCTCGTCCGGTGTCAGGCCGAGCCAGTTCATGGCATCGAGGATCGCCGCCGTCGCCTCCGGCGTGGAGCGTTCGTGGTCGGTATCTTCGATGCGCAGCAGGAACCGGCCAGCATGCCTTTTCGCGAAAAGGTAGTTGAAAAGCGCGGTGCGTGCCCCTCCGATGTGAAGCATCCCTGTGGGGGAAGGAGCAAACCGCGTAACGACGCGCATGATAAGGGCAATCTCCGGCGATTCGGCGGGA
>CALGEF010000117.1 GCA_937881755.1 uncultured Acidobacteriota bacterium | reverse complement strand
GGTTATGCTCGCGTATCCACCGAGGATCAGACCCCCCTGCCCCAGTCGCAGGCTCTGAAATCTGCAGGCTGCGCGGAGATCCATGAGGAGCAGGCCTCTGGCGGCAATCGTGCGCGGCCGGTGTTGGCGCGCGTGCTGGAACGCGTCGCCAAGGGCGACACTCTGGTGGTCGTGCGGATCGACCGGCTGGCGCGGTCGCTGTCGCATCTGCTGGAGGTGATCGAGCGGCTTGAGGCAAAGGGCGCGTTCTTCCGCTCGATCAAGGATCCGATCGACACCGCATCCCCGCAGGGCAAGTTCACCCTGCAGGTGCTGGGTGCTGCTGCCGAGTTCGAACGCGCCTTGATCCGCGAGCGTACGAAGGCGGGGCTGGCCAGCGCCCGCACCAAGGGCCGCGTTGGCGGGAACCCTGGGCTGCGGGCCAAGGACCCTGCCGCTCTGCGCAAGGTGCGGCTGGCACGACAGGACGGATACATGGAGCGGCTGAACGAGACGGCACAGGACTGGGTGCCCCATGTCCGCCGCCTGCGGCCCGACTTAGCCTGGGAAGATGTGGTGCGCATTGTCAACGGCCCCCTGCCCCACGAGCGTCAATGGACGCAAGGCCGGCTTTTGCGCGCGGTCAACGCCTATGTCCGGGACGGCTTCCTGCCGCCCACGGTACTGGACCGCGCCGGCCGCCGCGAAACCGACGACCGCCTGCCCGCCATCGTCGCTGCCATCAAGGGCGCGGACCCGGAGATCACGCTTCAGGCGATCTGCACCAGACTGGAAGCGATGCGCGAGCGCACGCCCCGCGGGCGTACAAGCTGGCAGCCCTCCTCGGTGAAGATGCTGCTGGAGCGGGCTGAGAGACTGGGGCTGCTTGAGTAGTCGCGCTACCTTGCAAATCCTCCACGACATGGAAGGATTACAAGGTTGTGGTCAGGACCACGCTCAGTAGCTGTCCGGTCATGTAAAGGGGTTGACGATGCGAAGCTGGCCTTCGACCATCAGGCCATCTTGCATGTCCTCGCTCCACAGCGTGGTGCAGCCCGCAACCAAAGCGCTGGCCACGATCATGGCGTCGTAGATCGAGAAGCCGTAGCGTTCCGCCAAGGCGCGGCCGACGTCGTGGGTCTGAAGGGTCAGGTCTTCGACGGGGCACAAGGCGCGAATGCCCTCAAGAAACGTCCCTGCTTCCTCCCAACTCAGGCCAGCCTTGCGGCGGCAGTTTACCAGCGTCTCGTTCAGGACCTGAACGCTGATCCGGGGCCCCTGCCCCAGGATGACCTCGGCGCGATCGGCCTTCGGGCCGTCGTCGAGCAGGTAAAGAACGACATTCGTGTCCGCGAATTCAGCGCTCATGCGCGTCGTCACGGCTCAGGCGTGCCGCAGCGGGCAACGTACCCCGAAAGCGGCGCAGACCCGTCAGCACCTCATCTGCACGCGCTAGACGACGGACTTTGACCTGGCCGTCGTCCTTGACCAGGTCGATCTGATCGCCTTCCTTGAGGCCAAGTTCCCGGACAAGCTCGGCGGGCAATCGAACGGCCAGCGAGTTGCCCCATTTTGCGACCTGCATCGTAGCCTCCTGAGCGGATATACGATCAGGAATGTATATCATGCTGGTTGCATGAGCAACCCTGTCCACGAGCCCGGGCTACTCTTGTGCGTCACGCAGTGGCTGACACCAGATTTAGAAAGAGCTTGCACGAATCTGAGTCCTCCGGCAATAGTCACGGAAAAGGGCGACTAAACGCCAAATTCCGTGAACACGCCACGGGCGCGCGAGGGCAGATGAGCAGAGCCGATACACAGGAAGACCTGAACGCTGTGATCCGTCAGCATTCCGAGGTGCTGGCGGCGCAACTGCATTCGCAGCGTGAGAGCCTGTTCCCGCCTGACGCATCCAAGTCTATGCGCAAATTCACCTCTGGGGAAGCTGCTGCTCTGCTGGGTGTCAACGACTCATACATCAGAAAGCTCCATCTTGATGGCAAGGGGCCGTCGCCAGAAGTTTCATCGGGGAACCGGCGGCACTACTCTGCTGAAGATATCCATAACTTACGAATTTTGTTGGAGAAAACGGCTCGAAAGCCCGGAGATTACCTGCCCGGTCGTCGCGCCGGTGACCATCTTCAGATCATCGGCGTGATGAACTTCAAGGGGGGGTCCGGAAAGACCACCTCCTCGGCGCATCTCGCTCAACGGTTGGCTCTCAAGGGTTACCGTGTCTTGGCGATCGACCTAGACCCGCAGGCTTCTCTTACGGCCTTGCATGGGGTTCAGCCTGAGTTTGACCTGCTGGACGGCGGCACGCTCTACGATGCGATCCGTTATGAAGACCCGGTTCCGATCGCCGAGGTGATCCGCACGACATATATCCCGAACCTCGATCTGATTCCTGGCAATCTCGAACTGATGGAGTTCGAGCACGAGACGCCGCGGGCGCTTTCTCGCGGCAACGCGGGTTTGTTCTTTTTCCGTGTGAAGGAGGCGCTGGCGCAGGTCGATGAGCAGTATGACGTCGTCGTCATCGACTGTCCTCCGCAACTGGGGTTCTTGACCATGTCCGCGCTGTCGGCCGCGACAGGCGTTCTCGTGACGATACATCCCGAGATGCTCGACGTGATGTCGATGAGCCAGTTCCTCAGAATGACGGCCGACCTGATGGACGTCATTGCCGACAGTGGGGCCGACATGTCGCATGACTGGATGCGGTATCTCTTGACCCGGTATGAGCCGACAGACGCACCGCAGAACCGTATCGTCGCCTTCTTGCGGACGATGTACGGCGACAAGGTTTTGAACGCGCCGATGCTCAAGTCGACGGCCATCTCAGATGCCGGTTTGACCAAGCAGACCCTTTACGAGGTCGAACGCAGCGCGTTCACCCGGACGACCTATGACCGGGCCATTGAAAGCCTGAATGCGGTCAACGACGAGATTGCCCAGCTCATTCAGAAGACTTGGGGGCGCTGATGACCGACAGCAAGAAGAAGCGCATGTCCATGCTGGATAGTCTTGCAGCGGCGGGGACGCCCCCTGCCCCTGGTAGCATGATGTCTAGCAATCGGGCCCTGCGGTCGGCGCGTGATGCTGTCGATGCTCACCATGTTTGGGAGCTCGATCCGGCTGAGATCCAAGACGAGCGATACTCGGATCGCCTCGACCCAAAGGATGTGCACGACCTTCGCGCGTCGATTGAACAAAACGGGCAGACTGTGCCCATCCTTGTTCGGCGCCATGCGACCGACCCCAATCGGTATCTCCTCGTCTATGGACGCCGCCGTCTTGAGGCCATTCGTGCCTCCGACAAAGTGAGCAAGGTTCGCGCCCTCATCGCTAACCTGGACGATACGGCGGCACTGCGCGCTCAGGTTTCAGAGAATACTGGTAGACGTGACCTGAGTTACATCGAGCGTGCCCTCTTCGCTCAGGAACTGCTCGATAGTGGCTTTGGCTCGCAGGCACAGATTGCCGAAGTGCTCAACGTGACTCGTTCGGCGGTATCGATGTCGATCTCGGTTGCCAAGGCGATCGGAACTGCACTGGCCCATGCAATCGGACCGGCGCACGGCGTCGGCCGTCCCAGATGGGAAGCTTTGGCCAAGGAGCTTGCCGACAGCCGGATCGAGAACGACGATCTTTCCCGAGTTGCTCTTGATGTTCGTGCCAAGGCGGCCGCGAACGAACAGGTGGATGAGGATCCGCAGGCTGATCCTTCGGTGGCGGCTTTTGAGGCCGTTGCGCGGCACGTAAAAAAGACTGTGAGCTCGACGCTCGGCAAGAAGCCGAGATCGAAGACCACTGCCCTTGTGATCGATGGGACGCCCGTGGGCGCTATCAAGAGATCTGGCCGGGCGCTTCGCCTGGACCTGACGGATGTGGATGATGCCTTTGCGGAGTGGCTTGATGCCCGCGCGCAGGACGTCCTCGAAGAGCTTCACGATCGCTGGAAAGGCGAGACATGAAGAGAGGCAGAGCAGCAACAAAAAGGAGGCACGGTACAGGCTAAAGAAAAGGTCCCGCAAAGCTTGCGCTCCACGAGACCCCAACTTTGATCTTAGCACTTTCAAGGTAGTGGGCCAGCGCGCAAACCGCAAGTCATATGTGATTCGCGGAACAGCTTTTCTATGCCTTCGTGAATGACATCATGGAGTACACACCGATTTCGCCGTTTATGCGGCCGATCTCGCACGCCCATCTGCGCGTGGTCGAGCGGCCTGAGGCGTCTGTTCCAGGCAAGCCCGTGAACAAGTGGGAGCTCCTTCGCGAGCTGTCCAAGGCGCAGGCCGCCTTTGGCGTTTCCGAGCGCGATCTGACCGTTCTACAGGGGCTTCTGAGCTTCTTTCCGGATGATGCGCTTGGCGGGAACACAGAAATGGTCGTCTTTCCGTCCAACAAGGCAATCTGCGAGCGGCTGAACGGCATGGCCTGCTCCACGATGCGCAGGCACATTGCCCGCCTGGTGGACGCTGGCTTGCTCATGCGACGCGATAGTCCTAACGGGAAGAGGTATGTCCGCAAGCATGGCGAAGAGCGCGTGGCCTTCGGCTTCGATCTCTCGCCGCTCTACTGCCGGTCCGAAGAGGTGGCACGGGCCGCAGAGGCCGTGCGTGAGGGCGAAGACCGAGTGCGGCGACTGCGGGAGGTTGTGAGCCTCATGCGGCGCGATCTCGCCGCCCTGGCGGAATTTGG
>CALGEF010000116.1 GCA_937881755.1 uncultured Acidobacteriota bacterium | reverse complement strand
ATCAGCGTCCGTCCCGACCACGAACCGCGCCGTCACCAGCGCGCCGTCATCCCGTGTCTGGGAATAGACATGCTCGATATCCGGGATTGCCATCAGGATGTTTTCAAGAGGCTTTGAGACCTGTTCGACCGCATCTGCCGCGCGCAGGCCTGGCGCCGATACCATGATGTCCACCATCGGCACCGAGATCTGGGGCTCTTCCTCCCTCGGTATCGACAGGAGCGCAATCAGCCCGACTGCCAGCGCAGACAGCAGGAAAAGCGGCGTCAGCGGCGATCGGATCGTTGCCCGCGTGATCCCGCCGGAAAGGTCGGGCTTCATGGGCGTTGTCCCGGTTTCTCGATACGGTCTCCTGCCTTGACACCAGAGAGGATTTCATATTGTCCGGCGGCGTCCACGAGCGGCGCCGCCAACGCGACCGGTGCATCGATGAAGCGCTCGCCGACCTCTACGCGAACGAAATCGACGCCGAAGCGGGTCGATACATAATCCTTTGGGATCCGGATCGCGCGCCGCTCACCGACCGGCGCGAGCACATCAACACGTTCGCCGAACAGAGCCGTCAGGCCTCCTTCAACCCTGGCATCGGCGACGACAGCGCCTTGCCTGAGCTCGGGATAAATCTTGATGATCGTGGCAGAGCGCACTTCGTCCGAACGCGACGGCAGCCGCAGCGATATCGTCTCGCCTTGACGAATGGTCGCCGCGTGGCGTTCGGGCAAGGCCAGCCGGACCACTCCGTTGACGGTGGAAAAACCTGCAAGCACGTCGCCGGGTGAGACAACCGATCCCTGCACGACGCTGACGTCGGTCACATGCGCTTCCGCCGGGGCGAGGATACGCCCTTCGGCCTCTCGGGCCGAGAGCGCCAGGCGCTCTGCGATTGCCGAGTCAAGGCTGCGCTTCAGCACCTCGAGGGATGTCTTTTCTTCATTGAGGCGCGCGCGGGCGTAGAAGCCTTTTGCGAGCAGTTCCTCGTTGCGGGCAATATCGCTCTCAGCCTGCTTCACCTGCGATTTCAGCCCGTCGATGTTCGAGCCCAGCGCTGAAAGTTTAGGGTTGAGGGTATTGTCGGTCACAATAGCGACGAGGTCGCCAGCCTTGACGATCTGACCTTCAACCACGTTCAGCCGGGTAACAACGCCTTCGAGCCGCGATCTTGCCGTTGCCGTGTCGCCGGCTTCAATCCGGGCGATGACGGGCCGGTAGTCGATCACGATCGACTCCCTGACGGTCAGGGTCTGTGCGTGAGCGCTGCCGGTGACGGCCAGCAGGAATGCCGCAGCTGCGAACCGCTGCCGCGAAGCTGCACAGCGGGGCGCGAGGTTTCGGATCGCCTGAATCGGTCGCATACTGTCGAGATGGCGCATCACTATCCTCCGGGCGCTTTCGGCGCGGGCTCGCTGCGCATTGTCATCGGCGCGAATGCCGCCTTCTGGGTATGGGTAAATATACGTATGTTATAAAAAACTAAAATAACTTAGCTCTCCCGGCTCAGGCCGGGAGAGGCCGACATGGCGAAGATCGTAGTTCTAGGAGCGGGTCTCGGCGGCGTTATCGCAGCCTACGAAATCCGTAAGTCCGTCCGGCCGGAAGATCAGGTCACCGTCATCAACGAGACTGCGTTTTATCAGTTTGTTCCTTCCAACCCCTGGGTCCTGGTTGGCTGGCGCGATCGCGAAGATATCCTTGTCGATCTGACAAAGCCGATGAAGAAACGGCATATCGAGCTGGTCGTCGGAAAGGCTGAACGGGTCGAGCCAGATCAGAAGCGCGTGCGGCTCGGCGATGGACGGGAGGTTGCCTACGACTATCTCGTGATTGCGACCGGGCCCGAACTTGCGTTTGACGAGATCGAAGGGCTGGGGCCAAGCGGTTTCACTCAATCGGTCTGCCATATTGATCATGCCGTACAGGCCCACATTGCGTTTGAAGCCTTCTGCAAAGATCCCGGGCCGGTGATCGTCGGCGCCGTGCAGGGTGCTTCCTGCTTCGGGCCGGCCTATGAAACCCTGATGATCATCGAGACCGAGCTTCGCCGCCGGAAGATCCGCGACCGGGTGCCGATGACTTATGTGACGTCCGAGCCGTATATCGGTCATCTGGGGCTCGACGGCGTCGGGGACACGAAAGGCCTGCTTGAGAGCGAACTGCGCGAGCGTCACATCAAGTGGATCACCAATGCGCGGGTCATCAGGGCTGAGCCCGGCACGATGACGGTTGAAGAGCTGAGCGACGATGGCAGCGTCAAGCAGGTCCACGAGCTTGCGATGAAATTTTCCATGATGCTTCCGGCGTTCCGGGGCGTTGCCGCTGTTCGGGGGATTGATGGCCTGACGAACCCGCGGGGTTTCATCCTGACCGACAAGCACCAGCGCAATCCGAAATTCCCTGAAATCTTTGGCATCGGCGTCTGCATTGCTATTGCGCCCATCGGCAAGAGCCCGGTGCCGGTCGGCGTGCCGAAGACAGGCTTCATGATTGAATCGATGGTGACCGCGACGGCCGAAAACCTCGGCCAGATCGTCCGGGGGGATGCGCCCTCGCATGAGGCCACATGGAACGCCATCTGTCTTGCAGATTTTGGAGACAAGGGCGTGGCATTTGTTGCGCAGCCGCAAATCCCGCCGCGCAATGTCAATTGGTCAGGTTCCGGTGGATGGGTGCACACTGCCAAAGTGGGGTTCGAGAAGTACTTCATCGGAAAAGTGAAGGCCGGCAAGTCCGAGACCTTCTACGAAAACGCTGTGCTCGGCCTGATCAGGACATACAAGATCAAGGCCAATTGACGGAAAAAGGGTTCTGCAGTGATGGCAGATGACGACCGGAAAATACTATGCCTCGCATGCGGCGCCCTGAACCGCGTACCCGCCGCCAGGGCTCTGAGCACTGCGAAATGTGGCCGATGTGCTGCGGGTCTCGCGACACCTGAGCCTGTTGCCCTGACGGGCGAGCAGCTTGCGGCTCTGGTCGCAAAGGATACCGGCGCTTTTGTCCTGGACGTATGGGCGCCATGGTGCGGCCCCTGCCGGATGATGGCGCCCCACTACACCTCCGCCGCCTTCAATCTCAGCAGCAGGGTAAGATTCTTCAAACTCGATTCCGAACAGAACCAAGCCGCGGCAACACACCTTCAGATCCGCGGCGTGCCGACCCTCATCGGCTGGAGCGGCGGGCGGCAGGTGGCGAACCAGCCTGGCGCGCAGACGGGACCCGCGCTGGAAGCCTGGATTCGCAACGTATTCAGCCTCACCGAAACCCACAACAGATCGCATACGGAGTAAGCTCATGAACATCGACCGTGCAGTCCTCGCCTTTGCAGGACTTGTTGTCCTGATCAGCCTGACATTGGGCTACTTCGTTTCACCCTACTGGTTGTTTCTCACGGCCTTCGCCGGTTTGAACCTGCTGCAGGCTGCGTTTACCGGCTTTTGCCCGGCTGCGCTGATTTTCAAGGCATTCGGCTTCAAAGCCGGGAACGCTTTTCGCTGACTGCGTATGCTGTGGTAGTCAGCAGTGCTCGGCTATTTCGTGCGTAACGCACGATACAGTCGCAAAATGCTTCAACTGGTCGGTAAAAACAAAGATAAGCACCGCGCCAGTTATGGTGTCGAACAAGGCAGGCTTGTCCCGATCATGCGAGGCGTGCTGGTTGAAGCCGGCGACGACGCTGACGCTGTTATTCTCTATCACGCGATCGGCATCGCGCGGCCCGGCAGCACTGACTTTTCCTCGGTTCGTCTTGCGCCGGCTTATGACACAGTCACGACCCGGATCTTTC
>CALGEF010000115.1 GCA_937881755.1 uncultured Acidobacteriota bacterium | reverse complement strand
CCTGCCGCGCGCAGCTTGGGCACGCGATGATGTTGACGCCGCGTGTGCGCAGTCCCAGCGACTTCAGCATCTCGAAGCCGACTTTCACTTCCTCTTCCGGCTCGGCCGAAAGGGAGACGCGGATTGTGTCGCCGATACCGGCCCAGAGCAGCGAGCCCATGCCAATGGAGGACTTGACCGTACCGGTGCGAAGTCCGCCCGCCTCGGTGATACCGAGATGCAGTGGCGCGTCCGTTGCCTCCGACAGCAGCTGGTAGGCCGCCACGGTCAGGAACATGTCTGAGGCCTTCACCGAGATCTTGTATTCGTGGAAGCCGAGATCATCGAGGATGCGGGCGTGGTCCAGCGCGCTCTCCACCATCGCGTCCGGGCACGGCTCGCCATACTTTTCGAGGAGGTGGCGCTCGAGGCTGCCGCCGTTCACGCCGATCCGGATCGAGCAGCCATTCGCCCGCGCCGCCGCAACCACTTCCTTCACCCGCGCCTGCGAGCCGATATTGCCGGGATTGATCCGCAGGCAGGCCGCTCCAGCATCGGCGGCCTCGATGCCGCGCTTGTAGTGGAAATGAATGTCCGCCACGAGCGGCACCGGGCTCGCCTTGACGATCTTATGCATCGCCCTGGTCGACTCTTCGGTCGGACACGAGACGCGCACGATATCTGCGCCAGCTTCGGCGCAGCGGACGATCTGGTCAATAGTCGCGCCGGCGTCTTCGGTCGGCGTATTGGTCATCGACTGGACCGCAATCGGCGCATCACCCCCGACCAGGACGTTGCCGACGCGGATCTGGCGGGACTTGCGGCGCTCGATATTGCGCCAGGGGCGGATCGGATTGTGACTCATAGGGCTATCCAGCGCCTTTCCGGCTTCCTGTCAGCTCACATGTGGCGCCGCGCAGGCTTCAGGTAAAGAGCTTAGCGTGTTGCGTTCCCGCTCGCAGTCGCCTGCGTCGACGCCTCTGCGTCGGCCATCATCTGTGCGGAGACTTCTGCGGCGCGGATCAGCTGGTCATCGACATTGATCGAGAACACCTGCGCTCCTTCCGGGCCGAGCGGGCCGATCACGAGGTCGCCGGCACGCCATTCAAAGGCGCCGCCATTGCGGGCCGATACGGTCCAGCCGGCTTTCAGGCGGGGGAAATAGTTCTCGCCAGCGGCCATTGTACGGCTCAGGAAGATCGTGCCATCAGCGCCGCGCACTTCCAGCCAGGCCTGACGGACGGCGACGATTTCGAGCGGCAGGTCGGCCAGAACGCCGGCGGTCGTCGCGTTCCTGGCAAACAGGCTGTCGCGGGCGCCGCTGACAGCGACGACCGTCGGGGACACCACTTCTTCGGGGCCGCGGTTCATCAGCACTGCAGTCGTCACGCCGCCCGCAATAAACAGCAGCAGCGCGCCCAAACCGGCGACAATGAGGGGCAGTCCGGTGCCGGTTTTCCTGATCTGGCCCAGTTTCGGAACCGGCGCCGAGGTTTTCACCTCTTCGACCGCGCCGCACTCGCGCGTGTAGCGCTGCACGACATCCTGCTCCGGCAAGCCGAGATATTTCGAATAGGCGATCAGGTAGGGCACCAGATAGCCCTTCGCGATGGTCTGCAGTTCCATCCGCTCGATGGCCATCAGGAAATTTTCGCGGATCAGCGACGTCCGCGCGATCTCGCCCAGGTTCAGGTCCAGCGATTCGCGAACGCGGCGCAGCACCTGACCCATGCGGAGCTCTTCGCCTTCATACTGGCCGGTGCGGAAAATCTCGTCAGCGCGCAGGCGGCGGCCATGCGCGTCCAGCTGCCGGGCCGCTTCATGCGAGATCGGCATTACATTCGAACGGTTCGTTCCGTTATCTTCCACCCGCCCGGTTTCCTCGGGTTTGTCGTTTGCCGGCTCAGGCGATACGTTCTGTGCCATTGTCTACCAGTCTCACTGACCACGGTTGCCACCAAATGAAATCGGGGCAAGAACCGGTCCATAGTCTAAGTAAGGCCGAGTTCTCGCCGCCGCAACACGCTTCAACTGTCAGCTGTGTCAATCCCATGTTCGGCCGCGAGTGCTAACACTTGGTTACGGAACGATCCGTTCGGTTTGTCCATCCGCTCGAAAAGCCCCGCCCGGAAGGCGTTCAGGTCCACCCCGCGCAGCGCTTGCTTGACCGGGCCGATGGCCGAGGCCGCCATCGACAGGCTGGTATAGCCGAGCGCGGCGAAACACAGCGCCACAGGCGGTGAAGCGGTGGCTTCCCCGCAGACCGAAAGGCGGATTTTCCCGGCCTTGCAGATGTCCGCGACCATCTTGAGGTAGCGCAGGGCCGCCGGATCCACGAGGTCGTAGCGTTCGCTGACCGATGGAGTCATCCGGTCGGCCGCAAAGAAAAACTGCAGGAGGTCGTTGGTCCCGACCGACAGGAAATCGACCTCCCCGACCAGGTCCTGCATCGAGAAGCCAAGCGCCGGGGTCTCCAGCATCACGCCGACTTCCAGCTTCGAGGGCTGTTTTCCCGTCTGCCGGGCCGTCCAGGCGATCTCTTCCAGCAGCAAGGCCCTGGCCGCGTGGTATTCCGAAGGCACCGTCACCATCGGGAACATAACCGTCAGCGGGCCATCGCCTGCCGCGCGCACCAGCGCCCGCAGCTGGCGCCGGAACAGGCCCTTGTGATCGAGCGCAAAGCGGATCGACCGCCAGCCGAGGGCCGGGTTCTCCTCCCGTTGCAGGTTCAGCGCCGGCAACACCTTGTCGCCGCCGAGGTCGAGCGTGCGGAACACGACCGGGCGTCCCGCCGCCCGTTCCAGCACGCGCTGGTAGAGCGTGATCTGGTCATCGAGCCGCGGCAGCGTCTCGGACACGAGGAACTGGAACTCCGTCCGGAACAGGCCGACTCCGTCGGCGCCCGCCTGGTCCAGCATGTCGAGATCGAGGTCGAGGCCGGCATTCAGCATCAGCGAGATATGTGTGCCATCGAGTGTCTGCGCCGGCAGACCCTTCAGCGCCGCATACCGCGCCTGGCGCTCCGACCGCAGCCCGACCCGGGCCTTGTACGCATCGTACACCACGTCATCCGGGCGCACATGTACCGTGCCTTCCTCGGCATCGACGATGATATAGTCGCCCTGCTCGATCCGGGTGGTCAGATTCTCGATGCCGCCAATCGCCGGGATGCCAAGCGCGCGCGCAACGATGGCCGCATGCGAGGACGCCGCCGCCTCCTCCATCAGCAGGCCGCGCAGGCCGGACTTGGCATATTCCAGCAACTCTGCAGGTCCGAGGCGCCGGGCGACGAGAACGCTGCGGTCGCCCTTGATCTTCGGTTTGCCCTCTTCCCCGCCGAGCACGCGCAGCAGCCGGTTGTCTAGGTCTTCGAGGTCATGCAGCCGTTCGCGCAGGTAGGGATCGCGCGCATTCATCAGCCGTGCGCGGTGCTCGCGCCGGGCCCGGTCGACCGAAGCCTCCGCCGACAGGCCGGACCGGATGCCCTCATGCAGCTTCTCGGCCCAGGACGGGTCTTCCGCCAGCAGCCGGTAGGCTTCCATTACGTCTCGCGGATCGCCGCCGAGGGCCGCGCCGTCGATCAGCATCATCCGGTCGATGGAGGCCCGCAGGCCGATCAGGCCTTCGCTCAGGCGCTCTGATTCGGCGGTCATATCAGCCGCAAAGAACTTCGCCGCCGGAACCACCGGATCGTGCAGCAAGGCCCGGCCGAAGCCGAGACCTTCGCAGAAGATGCGGCCCTTGAGGTTGCTGCCGCCCTGCCCGCGCACGCGCCGCTCCGGCGCCTGCTGCGCGGCCGGGGCTGCCTCGAGGGTATGGACGATTTCCGCCAGCACCATCGAGATGGTCTGCAGCGTGTCGATTTCCTCTTCGCCGTAGGCGCGCTCCGTCCGGTTCTGAACGACCAGCACGCCCGTGACCCCTCCGGTGCGCAGGATCGGCACCCCGAGGAAGGCGTGGAAAGGGTCCTCCCCCGTCTCCGGCCGATAGGAGAAGGCCGGATGGCGCGGGGCATCCTCAATGGCAATCGGCTCGGCCGTGCGCGCCACGAACCCGACGAGGCCCTCATGCGCGGCAAGCCGCGTCTTGTTGACGGCTTCCGGCTTCAGGCCTTCGGTGGCGATTAGGAGCAGCGCGCCGTCGGTCTCGCGCACGTAGATAGAGCAGACATCCGCCACCATCGTGGACGCGATCAGCCGCACGACATGGTCGAGCCGGGAGCGTGTGTCGCCATCCTCCGCCATCACCTGGCGAAGGTTGTTCATGAGCACACGGGTGGCAGGTATGTTATAGGGCATGCTCTCCCGTTCGGGATGGCGGATTAGTCTGAGTCCAGACCGAAAGCCGTATGAAGGGCACGAACGGCCAGTTCGGTATAGGGCGCGGCGATCAGCACGGATATCTTGATCTCGGAAGTGGAGATGACATCGATGTTGATGCTCTTTTCCGAAAGGGCCGTGAACATTTTCTCTGCGACACCGGTATGGCTCTTCATGCCAACACCGATGATCGAGATTTTCGACACGTCCCGGACGACTTCCAGCCGCTCATAGCCGACATCGTCCTTCAGCTTCTCAAGCGTCTCGCGGGCAAACGGGCTGTCACGCTCGGTACAGGTGAAAACGAGGTTCGCCTTGGACGCCTCGCGCGAGGAGGCCTGCACGATCATGTCGACGTTCACTCCGGCCTTCGCCAGCGCAGAGAATATCTTTGCCGACGATCCCGGACGGTCCGGCACGCCGTACAGCGTGACCTTGGCTTCATCCCGCGAATAGGCGACGCCGCTGACAACCTGCTTTTCCACGATCTCTTCCTCTGCACAGACTAGCGTTCCGGGGGTTTCCTCGCCGGGCTTCACGAAGCTCGACAGGACGCGCACCGGCACATTGTGGTTCATCGCCAGCTCGACCGAGCGCGTCTGCAGCACCTTGGCGCCGAGCGAGGCCATCTCGAGCATCTCTTCATACGAAATCTTGTCGAGGCGGCGCGCCTTCGGCACCATCCTCGGATCGGTCGTGTAGACCCCGTCGACATCCGTATAGATGTCACAGACCCTGGCGCCGAGCGCCGCGGCCACAGCCACCGCGCTTGTGTCCGAGCCACCCCGGCCGAGCGTGGTCACCCGGAAATCGTCGGTCACGCCCTGGAAGCCTGCGACCACGGCGATCTCGCCGCTGTCGATGGAATCCGGCAGCGAGCTGTCGTCAAAGCCGAGAATACGGGCGCGTCCGTGGCTGTTGTCGGTCTTGAGACGCAGCTGCCAGCCGAGCCAGGAGCGGGCCTTCAGGCCCTTGCGCCGCAGCGCCAGCGCCAGCAGGCCGGCGGTGACCTGCTCGCCCGAGGCGACCACGACGTCATATTCGTCATCGTAAAGATGGCGTGCGAGGTCCTTGCCGGCGGCCCCGTCAGCCAGGGCGACCAGCTTGTTGGTCTCCCCCGACATGGCAGAGACGATCACGGCCATATGCTCGCCCTTGGCCGCGCGCGCGGCCACGATGTTGGCAACGTTGGCAATCCGGTCCAGATCGCCGACCGATGTGCCCCCGAATTTCAGTACTGTGCGCGCCATTTCGCCCCAACCGGCTATCTCCCCCGCTGGGGGCATCCTATATCGGCCCCTCTAGGGTAAACTGCGGCGCGGATCAAACAGGATTGCTAAACTATGGCAAAAACGATTGAGGCCTCTCTCGAGACACCCGTGACGCCGAGTATCGACCCGGCCGAGGTCGCCAAATTCTCGGCCATGGCGGCAGACTGGTGGAATCCCAATGGCAAGTTCAAGCCATTGCACCGGTTCAACCCCGTGCGCCTCAAGTTCATCCGCGAGACAGCGGAGACGCATTTCTCGATTCTGAAAGGTGCCCTGAAACCGCTGGAGAGGCTGCGCCTGCTGGACATAGGTTGCGGCGGCGGCCTTGTCTGCGAGCCGATGGTGCGCCTCGGCGCAGCTGTCACCGGGGTGGATGCCTCGGAGGCCAATATCAAAACCGCGATGACACACGCCGCCGAACAGGGCCTGAAGATCGACTACCGCGCCGGGACGGCCGAGGGCCTGCTGGCCGCCAGCGAGCCGCAGTTCGATATCGTGCTGAACCTGGAAGTCGTCGAGCATGTCGCCGACCCTGCGCAGTTCCTCGCTGACACTGCGCGCCTCGTTCGCCCCGGCGGGCTTATGATCGTTGCGACCCTCAACCGCACCGCCAAGGCGCTCGCCACCGCCGTGATCGGCGCCGAATATGTGCTTGGCTGGCTGCCACGCGGCACGCATGACTGGTCGAAGTTCGTGACGCCCGGGGAAGTCGAAACGGCGCTGACCGGCGCCGGGATGAAGCCGGAAACGCCGATTGGTGTAAGTTTCTATCCGCTGTCGGGCCAGTGGAAGCTGACTGGGGACGCCTCGGTGAACTACATGGTCGTCGCGCGGCGCCCGGCCCCATGACGGCGCTGCCTTCACCCGAAGATGTGCTGACCTTCTGGATCGGCGAGGCGGCGAATTCGCCGGCGGAACTGAAGCTGAAGAACAAGATGTGGTTCAAGGGCGGCGCGGCGCTGGACGTCGAGATTGCCGCGCGGTTCCAGCCTGCGCTCGAAACCTTGTCGGCCGGACCGCTGGCCGAGGACTGGGCGGCGCAAGGCGCCCAGGGGCGCCTTGCGGCGATCATCGTTCTCGACCAGTTCAGCCGCAACATTTTCCGCAAGTCCCCGCGCGCCTTTGCGCAGGACCGGCTGGCGCTTCATCTGTGCAAGCAAGGCCTGCTCGCCCGCGAGGACCTCGGCCTGTCGGAAGCCGAGCGCGTGTTCTTCTACCTGCCGCTCGAGCATGCCGAAGACGAAGGCCTTCAGGCCCGCTCAGTTGACCTGTTTACGTCGCTTCACGCAGAGGCGCGTCCCGGCTTCGACGAGTTCACGAAGTCCACGCTCGACTATGCTCACCAGCACCGGGACGCCATCCAGCAGTTCGGCCGCTTCCCGCATCGCAATGCGGTCGTCGGACGGGTCAGCACGCCGGCGGAGCAAGATTGGCTCGCCGAAGGCGGCGGGTTCTAGCGGCAGCTAGTTTTCCGCTGTGCCGGTTGCTTCTGTGACCACAACCCGCCGCTCGAGGCTGCGCGCGGTTTCCGCCTGCACGGCACGGGTCAGCGGATAGGTCCGCGCAATTAGGCCTGCGGCGATGTAGAGGAAGGCGGGCAACAGACCGAAGATCAGCACAAGGCCGAAAATGGCGCTGTCGGTATTCTCCTGTCCGGGCCGGAAGCGCGCGAGCTGTCCGACCATCAGGTAACCGACACCAAAGGCGAGGCTGGAGCCGACCTTGTTGAGGCTGGTCAGCAGCGCGTAATGCGCGCCTGCGCGGTTCTCGCCGGTTGCCGCGGCCTGCTGTTCCACGATGTCGGCCGTCATCGCGCGCGCCAGGAAGATCGGTGCACTGAACGGGATGCCGGCGATCAGCGACGCAATCAGGAAGGCCGAATAATTGCCGGACGGCGCCAGCGGAATGAACAGCATGAAACAGACGCCGGACATCGTTACGGCGACAAAATAGGCGTTGCGCTTCTCGGTTTTGTTCGCGAGCCAGAGCCAGAAGGGCAGCGCGACCATCGCCATTACGAAGAACAGCATCAAGGCGATACTGGTCTGCGCGTCATTCGCCCCGAAGGCATACTCGGCCACGAACAGGTAGTTTGCCGCCGTCACGGAAATCGCGAGCGCACCGAGCAGTTCCATCGTCAGCAGCTTGCTGAACATCGGATTGCGCATCGCCGCGATGAAAGGCTTCAACTCGAACTTCTCGACATTGCGCGCCTCGCCCTTCAGGGGCGGGTCCGGCACGAAGAAACAGGCCAGCGCAGCGACCAGCGGCAGCGCGATGATCAGTATCCATCCCATCACGGCCACCTGCCCGAACCTGTCCGTCTCGATGCCGAACAAGGGCAGGATCGCGGGCACGGCGAGCAGGAACAACATGGCCAGAACGGAGATCACCTCGGGCCAAAGGAAGAGGCGCGAGCGATCGTCATAGTCCGCCGCCAGCTCAGGTACCCAGGCCGCGCGGGAGGTCTGCAGGATGGTGAAGCCGACATAGAAGATCAACATCCACCAGATGAAATACCCTGCTCCGGCGCCGGGCGGCGGCATGTAGACGAAGAAGGTGGAGATGCCGAGCACCGGCACCGAAAGGATGATCCAGTGGCGCACCCGGCCAAGCGGTGTGCGCACGCGGTCCACGAGATAACCCATGATCGGATCGGTGAAGATATCCCAGAAGCGGAGCAGCATGAACAACACGCCGGTCATCTCCAGACCGAGACCGACTTCATTGGCGTAGAGTGGCGCAAGGTAGACGCCGACCGGCAGTCCGACGCCGGCAATCGGTATGCTCAGCCCGGCGAAGGCAAGCACACGGGGGAGCGACAAGCGCTTCAACTCTGGAACTGACATGATGACCACACTGCCGTGCAATAAGGTGACGGCCAAGTCATTTTTTTGTGGCGCCAAGCTTGACGCCGCGAGGCCCCGGCGCAATCGCTCGGACAACAGAAAACCGGAGGGCCGCCGCACATGATCCGCAACATTCTCATCGGGCTTTTGCTCGCAGTTGCAGCATTCGTCGGGCTGCTGGTGTTCAATGCAATGAACTACGGCGCGGAGCCGGTGGGCGGGCGCGTGACCTTGCCGTCGCCGCCGGAAATTTCCGCCGAGCGTGGGGCGCAGAATCTCTCCCGCGCGATCCAGTTCAAGACGATCACGCTGGCGAACGGCGATCCCCGGCCCGGGCAGGAAGGCGAGTGGCTCGCGCTGCATGCCTGGCTGGAGGAGACCTATCCGGCCGCGCATGTGGCGATGACGAAGGAACTGGTGCCGGACACGCTGACGCTGCTCTACACTTGGGCCGGATCGGATCCGTCACTGAAGCCGTTGTTGCTGATGGCGCACCAGGACGTGGTGCCGGTCAATATCGGCACCGAGGGCGACTGGCAAGGCGCGCCGTTCGAGGGCGCGATCATCGACGGCTACATCTACGGGCGCGGAGCAATCGACAACAAGGGCTCGCTGGTCGCGCTTATGGAAGCGGCCGAGGCGCTTGTAACGTCCGGCTTCAAACCTCAGCGTACGGTCTATTTCATGTTCGGGCATGACGAGGAAGTTTCCGGCTCCGGCGCCGAGGCGGGCGTGGCGCTGCTGAAGTCGCGCAGTGTCGAGCCGGAGTTTGCGCTCGACGAGGGTTTCATGGTGGTCAACCCCTCCCCGCTCAGCGGCAAGGCGATGGGCTTCATCGGCATCGCCGAGAAGGGCTATGTGACCGTGGACGTGATCGCGGTCGGCACGGGGGGACATTCGTCCACGCCGCCGCGCGATTCCGCCGCCGTGCGGCTGGCAAGGGCGGTTGTGGCGCTGGACGAGAACCAGATGCCGTCCGACCTGTCGCGGCCACCGGTCTCGGAAATCTTCGAGGCAGCCGGCAAGGACATGCCATTTGCCCAGCGCCTCGCCTTTGCCAATCTCTGGCTGTTGAAGGGCCTCGTGGATGCTCAGTTGGCGGACGTTCCGGCGGGTAACGCAATGATCCGAACAACGACGGCGCCGACCATGCTGACGGGCTCGGCCAAGGAAAACGTTCTGGCGCAGCGGGCGACTGCGACGGTGAACTTCCGCATCCATCCGAACGATACCGAGGAAGAGATCATCGCACATGTGAAGAAGGTGACCTCCGGCATCGAGGGTATCGAGGTGGAAGTCGGCCAGAACGGCATTCGCGGGGCGGGCGCCTCGAACGTGTCGCCTACGGACAACCGCGCCTACGCTGTTCTGGCGAGCGTGTCGGAAGCCACGCTGCCCGGCTCGCCGGTCGCGCCCGGCCTTGTGCTCGGAGCGACCGACGCGCGCTATGCTGAAGCGATCACACCGAACGTCTACCGCTTTGCGCCGGCGGTGCTGACGCCGGATGAGCTGACAGGGTTCCACGGCACCAATGAGCGCACGAGCGTCGAGAACATGGGCCGCCTGGCGCGGGGCTATGCACAGGTAATTTTGGCGATGGATTCGGCCGAGTAGCTTCGGAGCGTAGACTCGCCGGTTTCACCACTGCCCGCATCCGTTTCCGTTCATCCCGTCGAAAGACGGGATCCAGCGATACCGCTTTGCAACGTACCTTATGTCTGGGTCCCGGCTTCCGCCGGGATG
>CALGEF010000114.1 GCA_937881755.1 uncultured Acidobacteriota bacterium | reverse complement strand
AGGATCTTGTAGGTCATGTTCGCGCCGGAGGTCACGGCGGCCCGGATCGCGAGACTGCCGGAGTGCGAATAGGTGCCGTCGCCCAGGTTAACGAACACATGGTTCTCGTCCGTCGCCCAGTGCTGGCCGACCCAGCCGATGCCTTCACCGCCCATCTGGCTCGTCATGTCCGTCTTCCGGTCCGGCATGAAGTTCGCCATGTAGTGACAGCCGATACCGGCAAGCGCGCGGCTGCCTTCCGGCACCACGGTAGAGGTGTTGTGCGGACAGCCGGAACAGAAATGCGGCGAGCGAACGGTCGGCGAGGCATTCGTGCGGGCCGCCTCCGAGGCGCGGCCGACGCGGTCGAAGTAGGCCGCAGCGCGCGAGGTGTCCCAGCCGGGTGGCAGGGCGTGCATCAGTGCACTGGCGATTTCCGGGATCGTCAGCGAGGCGATGTCGGACAAGAGCGGTGCACCGTTCGAATCCCTCTTGCCTTCGATGATCGGTCGGCTGCTGGCGGGCAGGTCATACAGCGCGGCCTTCAGCTGCGCTTCGATCAGCGGACGCTTGTGCTCGATCACGATGACGCGTTCGAGGCCGGCGCAGAACTCGCGAACGCCCTGCGGCTCCAGAGGCCAGGGCATGGCCACCTTGTAGACAGTGAGACCGAGCGCGCCGGCTTCCTGTGGGCTGAGGCCGAGCGCGGCCAGCGCTTCGAACACGTCGCGTGCGGCCTGTCCGGTGACGATCAGGCCCCGGCGCGGTTTCGGCGAAGGCAGGATCACATGGTCCAGCCGGTTGGTGCGAACATAGGCCTGCGCGGCGGGCAGCTTGATCTGACGCAGGCGCGCTTCCTTGTTCAGCGGCACATCGCCCCGGCGCATGTGCACGCCGTCTTCCGGCAGCGTAAAGTCCGGGCGCAGGACGGCGAAGCGGGCCAGGTCAATATTGACCACCGCGCCGGAATCCATCGTGTCGGCGAGCGCGACAAGGCCCGTCCAGGCGCCGGAGTAACGGCTCATCTCCCAGCCATGGATGCCGTAGTCGAGCACGTCCTGGATCGAGGCGGGGTTGAGCGTCGGAATCTCCGCGTCCTGCATCGCGTATTCGGACTGCGAGGGCAGGGTGGAAGACTTGCAGTTATGGTCGTCGCCGATCACGGCGAGAACCCCTCCGAGGGCGGACGTTCCGGCAGCGTTGGCATGTTTGAAGACATCGCCGGTCCGGTCGACGCCGGGGGCCTTGCCGTACCAGATGCCGAACAGGCCATCGAACTTCGCACCGGGAAACAGGCCGAGCTGCTGCGAGCCCCAGACGGCGGTCGCGCCCAGGTCCTCGTTCAGGCCTTCCCAGAACTTGATGTCATGCGCGTCGAGGCGTTTCTGCACCGCGCGCAGCTGCTGGTCGTATCCGCCGAGCGGGGAGCCGCGATAGCCGGAGATGAAGCCGCCCGTATTGTGCCCGGCGGCGCGGTCCATCCGCTTGCGGTCCAGCGGCAGGCGCACCAGCGCCTGGATGCCGGTCATGTACGCCTTGCCCTCGACAAGATCGTATTTGTCGTCCAGCGTGACTTCGCGGTGTTTCATGAACGCGCATCCTCGATTCTGGCTCCGGTAGATTATTGGCCGAATCGCGTGAAAATGCTTGCCTATCTTGCGAAAGTTTTGCTAATTTAAGCAATAAATTTTCCGAAACTAAGGGGATGTGGGGAAATTGTCCCAAGAATTAGATAGCGTTGATGCCCGTATCCTGGACCTGATCCAGCGTGACGCGAGCCTGTCAGTCGCCGAGATTGCCGAGCGCGTGGGCCTGTCTTCATCGCCCTGCTGGCGGCGCATCAAGCGGATGGAAGAGGCCGGTTTCATTCTTGGCCGGGTGACACTGATCAACAATCACGCCCTTGGCCTCGACTTTGAAGTCATCGCCAGTGCCAAGCTCGCGCTGCCCAGCCGGGAGAACCTCGAAGCCTTCGAAACCATGGTGCAGGCCTGGCCGGAAGTGATCGAATGCATGACGGTGACCGGCGCGGTCGATTACATGCTGCACATCGTGACGACCGACATGCACGCCTACGACAACTTCCTGCGCGACAAGCTGCTCGGCTCGAAGCTGGTCTCGGACGTCCAGTCGCGCATCGTCATCCGCGTCGCCAAACGCACGACCGCCCTGCCGATCGGCCTCGTTCGCCAGACGACCAAGGTCGCGCACGATTGAACCATGTGCGGCGCCGGGTCTCAGGCCTGTTGGCCAGTCTTTTGTTCACGGCCGACTTGGCAATTGCTGACAACGGAAAACTGAGCTTGCAGCGGGACGTCGACCTTGCGCGCGAGAAGGCGGGGCTGGTCGCTCTCGGAGCCGTGGTCGCAACCGCTGACAAGGGGATCGTGGCGGTGGCTGTTTCTGGCGAGCGGGCCAAGGGCGGCAAGAATCCTGTGCAGGACTCTGACGCGTGGCACATTGGGTCGAACACCAAGATGCTCACGGCCCTCCTTTATGCGCGCTTGGTGGAGCAGGGCCACGCGCGCTGGGGTGCAGCCGTCCCCGAGCTCTTTCCGGGCCTCTCCGGCAAGATCCACGCGAACTGGCAGGAGGTGACGATAGAGGACCTGCTGTCGCATCGCTCCGGCGCGGCGCCGAACGTTTCAGTGACCTGGATGATCAGTGCCCGGTTCGATCATAAGCCGTTGGACGTCCAGCGCGCGAATCTGGCCGAAACCATTCTGGCATCCAAACCGGCGGGGAAGCACGGCGAGTTTACATATTCCAATCTCGGCTACATCCTCGCCGGCGCGGCGATCGAGGATCTCGCAAAGCGAACGCCCGATTTGAAGGGCAAAACCTATGAGCTGCTCCTGCGCGAACTTGTCGTTGCGCAAGGCCCGGCCGGCGCAGCTGCGGGGTTCGGATTTGGCCCGCCCAAGACGGGGATCGAGGGTCATGCGAAGGGCCTGTTGGGCCGCACCATGAAACCGCAGGGCCGCACCAACGATGCAGATAATCCGGCCGCGCTCGGTCCGGCCGGTACGGTCCACTACAGCCTGCGCGGCCACGCCTTGTTGCTTTTGTCCTTCTTGGACGGCCCGCGCGCCTTGCCGCTTTCCATCCGCAAGAAACTCCTGACGCCCTATCCCAATGCAAATTCGGACTATGCCCTGGGTTGGGGTGTGGCGGTAAAAAACACCGCGCATGGCGTCAGCTACGGCCATAGCGGCTCCAACACGGTGTGGTTGTCGCAGGTGACGATGGTGCCCGAACTTGGGCTGGTCGTGATCGTCAATACCAACCAGATGGATTTGAAGGCTGAGACCACCGTCAGCGAACTCAGCAAGCGGCTGGTCGAGCAGATGTCCGCGGCGGACAAATAGTCCCGGCGCCTTAGCGCAGGTCGAAGGCCGAATAGTCCGACACCTTAACGCCGGGCAGCACGTCTGCACCCGCTGCCTCATGCGCTGCGATACCGTTCTGCAAGGCCTGCCCAATGTCCGTCTCCGGATCTTCCCCGTCCGCCAGGATCATGGCGATGGGCCGCTGCGGCGCGGTAAGTTCCGGGCAGATAGCCTTGCCGGAAGGGCAACTAACATCGGCGCGGCTGTAGCCAAGATCCAGCACGCCGGTGGGCAGGGTGCCGGCCTCGCAGGGCAGGTTCGCGCCAATGGCTGCGCGCAGGGCATGCCCGCGCGTGAATGACAGGAATGTGTTCTGCACAGACGTCCCCTCGACCGAAGCCGCGCCCACTGCGATTACCCCCGTCAGATCGCAGATGCCGGCACCAAGGTCCAGATTGCTGAAGGCTGTTTCGACAGGCTCACTCAGTCCCGCCGCAAAGATCGAATCGGCGCGGGAATAGGTCCAGGTCTCGTCGCCAACGAGGACATAGGCCGTGAACCCGGCTCTGCGTCCGGCGGCGTCCGTGCCGGTGAACCGGGCCGTTTCGCGCCAGCGGACATCGGAGAACAGCGGCGCCGGCGGTTCCGGCTCGGCCGCCTGTTCGGATGAGGGTTCAACAACCGGCGCCTCAGGCTCGGCTTGCGCAGTCTCAACCGGCTCGGGCACAGGCGCAGGGGCGGGCGTCTGCACCAATGGCGCGGCGGGCAGGGCGGTGGCGGTCAGTACCGGATCCTCGCCGATTTCGCCGGGCTCAAGCCGCAGCGACCACCAGGTGGCAACAAGGCCGAGCAACAGCAACAGCAGGAGAAGCAGAACCACGCCTTTGAAGCTGCGTTTCTTCTCGGGTGGCGGAAGGTCATAATAATCGGTCATGGAGCGTCTCCGCATGCGGCCCGGTAAGCATTAGCCTACTTTGAGCGGTCAGGGGATGCCCCAGTCTGGCTGCAAACGGGCTTAGAGGGTCTGCACGCGCGTTACATGGCCATCCGTGGTTAGGAAAGTGTGGTCCCCGCCTTCAGGCCACATGCGAAGCTGTGTGATCATGAGGT
>CALGEF010000113.1 GCA_937881755.1 uncultured Acidobacteriota bacterium | reverse complement strand
GGGTCTCGGTCACCGCGTGAGGTCATTTACTCAGCCTGCAGGAGCGAGATTCTCAAGGCGGCGCGCACAATTGAGGGTACGGCCGATGCAAACTGAACGCCCAAAGCCATCTGCGCGCGCTGCTCTCGGCCGTCCAATACTCACGACGCTGTTAGTCGCTCTCGCCTTTGCGATCCCGGGCGAGGCGTTGGCCCACGGAGTGGCGGAAGGCGACAAGGGATACATCCAGGAGATTTCCGGCGTCCATCTCATGTCGTTCCTGTATCTCGGCGCCAAGCACATGGTCACGGGATACGACCATATCCTCTTTCTGCTGGGCGTGATCTTCTTCCTCTACCGGATGAAGGACATCGGTATCTATGTCAGCCTGTTTGCCATCGGTCACTCGACCACGATGCTGGCCGGCGTCTTCTTCAACTTCGGCATCAACAGCTACATCATCGATGCGATCATCGGCCTGTCGATCGTCTACAAGGCGCTCGACAATATGGGCGCCTACCAGCGCTGGTTCGGCCTCCAGCCGGACACCAAGGCCGCAACGCTGATCTTCGGCTTCTGTCACGGCTTCGGGCTCTCCTCGAAAATCCTCGACTACGAGATTTCACCGGACGGTCTGTTGCCCAACCTCCTGGCCTTCAATGTGGGCGTTGAGATCGGCCAATTGCTCGCCCTCGGCGCCATCCTGATCGTCATGGGCTTCTGGCGGCGCACGCCCTCATTCCTGAAACACGCCTATACCGCAAACGTGGTGATGATGGCCGCTGGCTTCCTGCTGATCGGCTACCAACTCACCGGCTATTTTGTCTCTTAGGAGGACATGAAAATGTATAACACCGACATGCCTACCCGCGCCGAGCTTCCTACGACTCCGCAACTCCTGCGCTCGACCGCAATCGCCATCGCGAGCGCAGCCGTCCTTTTGGTGACTGTCGTTCTTCCCGCCGAGTACGCAGTTGATCCCACCGGCGTGGGCAAGATGCTCGGCCTTACTCAGATGGGCGAGATCAAGCAGCAGCTGGCGGCCGAAGCGGAGGCTGAGGCGGGCACGACGTCGCCTCCAGCCATTGTCGCCGAGGCCGCAGAGCCGAGCGTCGCGCCTGCTGCGGCTTCATCAGAGCCCGCCGCCGAAGCCTGGCGCGATGTGGTCACACTCACACTGGCGCCAGATGAAGCCGCCGAAATCAAGCTCAACATGAAGAAGGGCGAAGTCGCCCCCTATGAATGGACGGCGTCACCGGGACACGTAAACTCGGATCTGCACGCCGATGGCGCTGGCGGTCTTTTTATCAGCTACCGGAAAGGCCGGGCCGAAACCCGTGATGCCGGAGAACTGACCGCTGACTTCGATGGCGCACACGGCTGGTACTGGCGCAACCGGAGCGGTGTAAGCGTCGAAGTCACGCTCCGGACCAATGGCGCCTATTCCGAACTCAAACGGGTTCTATGATCTTGCAATCCTGAGGGCCGTGAACCCCGCCGGCAGACCCAAAAGCAACTTGCCGGGGGCACTGCAGTCGGGGTCGTTTCCTTTGCGGCGAAAAGTCATTGATACTGGTTTCTGTCCAATGGCCCTAACCGGCTGTTTAGGGCCAACGACTGTCGTAGAGGGGCATGCGACTTGCGCCGTTCGCGGTCTTA
>CALGEF010000112.1 GCA_937881755.1 uncultured Acidobacteriota bacterium | reverse complement strand
GCCGGCCTGTCACGCCGGAGGTCGCGGGTTCAAGTCCCGTCACTCGCGCCATTTCTCACGAAATGGACTCCCAATAAGCACTTGATTTCAAACGGATTTTCGGGATCCGTTTGGATCTCGTTGCGTAAAATGGCCGGAATCTGTGGACCAAATTGGGACCAGAGTGTGGACCAATGGGCGGCGCCATGAAGCGCGTCGAAGACAATTCTTACCTCGAGTAAAGAGGCCGCGTCTGGTGGTACAACCGCCGGGTGCCGCAGCGGTTTGCGCACCTCGATACGCGCTGGCGGATCAAAGAGTCCCTGGGCACAACTTCCCTCGAGCAGGCACGCCGCAAACGCGACCTCCTCGCTGAAGCGGACGATCACTACCGGGCGTCTCTTATGATCGCCGAAGAGGCAGGACCTGCCTTGAGTCGGGAAGCCGTAGAGGCGGTCCGCCGTCGCTACAGGATGGCCACGGTCAAGGCGCTCGCGAGCGGGTTCACTTACCAGCCGATCGATCATCTCGCGACGGCGGCGCCCATCGAGGAGGCGCTGGCCCGGCTGCGTGCCGTCCACCACGGCGCCGGGTCTCAGGAGATACCAAAGGTGTGCGATGCCGAAGCCCTGCCCGGCGGGGCGCCGAAACCTACGGTGACCGTGTCAGAAGTTTTCCAGATCTGTGTCAGCGAAATCGCCTGCAACGCGCAGCTCTGCAAATTGCCAAACCAGCAGGCCGCCTGGGAAAAAACCAAGCGGACGTCGATCCAGTACTTCATCGACTTCGCAGGCGACATCTCCTTCGAAGATATCACACGTGAACTCGCCCCCGACTACCAGAAGCAATGGGCCGGGCAGGCCAGGCCGAAGGACCCCAAAGCTGAAGCCATCGCGCCCGGTACCGCGAACCGCCACATCGGCAGTATCCGGCGGCTCTATGCCGACTATTTCAGGCATGTCGGCGAGCAAGCGCGGGCGAACCCGTTCCGCAACATGCACTTCAAGGCAAAGACGCGCACCGAAGTCCCGCCATTCTCAAGCGAATGGGTGCGGAAGAAGATCCTGGCTCCCGGGGCGACCCGCAGATGGCGCCCGGAGCCCCAGCTGATCACCCGGATGCTGATCGAGACCGGCTGCCGGCCGGGCGAGATCATCAATCTGCGGGTCGAGGACTTCCGCATCGATGAGCCGGTGCCTTACATGTCCATCCGGGCACGGAAAGAAGTGGCGCGGTGCGTTTGAACAACTATTGGTCTCGGGATCGTTGAACTTTCTGCCTCTCCCTGTCTGCGAGATATCGTCTCATCACGGAAACCCTGCGTCAGATTAAACCTTGTGGGAAACGCCGCTTCAGAAGCGCAGTTCCCAGCATGACTCACGACGCGTGGAGGCTCAGGGCCTTTTCCGCTTCGGCGTGTTCGAACGCGTCGGCATATACGCCAATTTCACCCGGCGAGGCGCCTTCATTGCGGAGCGCTTGTTTCCAGTTTTTCTGGAGCGTTTCCGCCATCGTCTTTGCGCGTCGTTGCGCCTCTTGGGGTGTCAGCTCGAAGAACACGCACGCCTCCAGAGCGATACCGAGCGAAGCGTCAAATGATCCGCCGCGCACGATCCCCGTTTCCAGGACACGGTGCCGGGCGGGCGAGGGGTTGATGTCGAACGCAGGTGACAGTCGCCAGCGATCGCTGCCTGCATAGATAAAGCCATGGTTCTTCAGGTGGTCGTCGGTATTGGAGACAAGGATGGTGAACACGATCCGGCGCCAGAGTTCGTGAAGGTCTTCGATGGGGTTGCCGGAGATCTGCCGTATCAGATCGGCAATGTCGGTATAGAAGCCGCTGTACTCACTCTGCCAGTCGAGCGCGGTGCGTGCCGAGATATACGGGATACGGGTCGCGCCCCGGCGGTCGAACCGCCTTATGAGTGCAACAGGATGATCGCTGGCGGCGAGTTCCAGCCTCGCTTCGGCAGCGCGTAGCCCGCACATCGCCGCAAGCTTCAGCGTTGCGACTTCCGCGCGTTCAACAGGTTTGGCATCTCGCTCCGACGTGAACTTGGCGATCCAGAGATGGCCTTCACCCTCAATATTGGCTTTCGGGCGAGCGCCGCCAAGCGACCCGGCGACCCCGGCAAGGTCGCGCGCTTCCTGTTCGGCACCGCTCGGATCGCGCTCAAAGCGCTGCGCAAGGCCCCGCAGACGTGCGAGCTCGACTAGGCGCGGGATCGGCGGTGACAGATCGGATAGCGGCTCCATATCCGGCCCCACAAACCTCAACGCCCCTTGCCGGGTCCGGTCATCCGACAGAACCAGAAAATCGAACTCGTTAAGCCCATCTGCCAGGGCCTTGCGCATGAGGGCCCGGCCCCAGGAATCCGGCGCAGCGTCGGCAAAGCATCCCGAGAGCGCCGAGCGCTTGTCATTCTTTCCCGTGCTGTAATGACCGCCTTGCCGTAGCGGTAGTGCAGGCGACAACGCGAAACGATCGGGCGCCTTGAGCCATGCGTCCGCATACTCAAACTGCGAGTGCTGGCGTCGGCCATCGCTCTCGAACCGCAGCGTGCCGACAACCCGTTTGCTCTCTCCAATGGCGACAATTGCTTCGGGCATCTAGAAACCCACGCCTTCGGCGTCGTCATCGTCTGTTGTTATTCGTTCGCCTTTCCGCGAGTTGCCAGCCTGTGCCCGTCGTTTGCTGTCGATTCGTTTTGGAAGTGCCTTCTGATCGAGGAGCAGGCCGGTATCGTCGGTGGCGGGATCAAGGAAGCCCGCGATACGGTCGATTTCTCCAAGAACAAGGCATGCCATCGCCAGCGTACCCATGCTGACGCCGCCATCTCCTTTTTCCAGACGGATGATTGTGCTTGTCGATACGCCCGCGCGTTCGGCAAATCCCTTGATAGAGATACGCCGTTTGATACGCGCGGTCCTCAAGTTGGCCCCGAACTCTTCGAGGGCGCGTTTCGCACCAGGGGAGCTAATCCTAACCGTCATAAATGACATCCAGTAAGCCATTGTATATCATATCTGACACTTAGTATCATGAAATCCGGAAATCAACGGTTAATCCGGGAGGGGCATCCAGGCACCGGTTCATGGCGCAAAATTACGCTGCGCCCTCACACGGAAGAAGCGTCTCCGAATCCTGATGATTAGAGAAAAAATGTTTCAACAACAGGGTTTTACGCTATGAACAGGGCTCGAACCCCAGCGGTTTCAAAATGGGATACAAACTGGATCCAGACTGGGATACATTTTGAAGTTGCAGTGGACATAAGTTATTGTTTTTTTGTATATTATGACAGATTTCGGCGCCCGTCAGCCGCGCCACCCGGGACCTGTTGCGGGTTTCGCCGCGACTGAGACGCCCGGTCCTCCGGGCGTTTTCGCGTTCGGGGCTCAGATGACCGCGCCCGTCAGCTTTCCTATCAGCGCGGTAACGCCCATGGCGAGAGCGCCCCAGAACACGACGCGGAAGACGGCCGCGCCCATCCTGGCGCCGCCGGTGCGGGCCCCCGCTGCCCCCAGCAGGGCGAGGAAGACGAGTGTCGAGGCCGAGACCGCCAGCACAAGCGACGAGAGAGGCACCAGTGCGGCGATCAGCAAGGGCAGGGCGGCTCCGACCGCAAAGGTGGCGGCCGAGGTGAACGCCGCCTGCACCGGCTTTGCCGCCTGCGTGTCAGAGATGCCAAGTTCGTCGCGCAGGTGAGCTTTCAGCGGATCCTTCGCCATCAGCTGCGTGGCAACCTGCTGGGCGAGCGCCGGCTCCAGCCCGCGTGCGGCGTAGATGCCGGTCAGCTCTTCGAGCTCTCCGCCAGGATCGTCCCTGAGTTCGCCCTTCTCACGCTCCGTGTCGGCCTTCTCGGTGTCGGACTGGGAGCTGACCGATACATACTCGCCCGCCGCCATCGACATCGCCCCGCCCACGAGCGCGGCGATGCCCGCCGTGAGCGCTGAGCCACGTGAGGCCTCAGCCGCTGCGACGCCGAGAATGAGGCTTGCCGTGGACACGATTCCGTCATTGGCGCCGAGTACGGCGGCTCTCAGCCAGCCGGTCCGTTCAAAGGCGTGGCGTTCGGCATGCAGTTTGAGGCGGCTCATCGAGTTTATCCCGTACAAATGTCCGGAGCCGGACCAGTTGGTTTTCCCGGCGTTGCACGAGGGCTTCATACCTCCCACGGCCCGCTTCGTATACTGCGGCGAAAGGGGTGAGGCGAAAATCATCCGTAAACTGCACAAAAGTTCATGCATGCCTGATGGAACATCCACGCCCGTCCTGCGTTCAACAGGAACGTTCAACAGAAAGCATGGAGTGTATGATGAGTGATACCACAACCCAGATGCCAGGCAGCCGCATGAAACAGGGCGGAGACAAAACCTCGTTTGCCCATGAAGCGGCTCACAAGGCATCGGACATGGCCGAAAACGCGGCTGACAAGGCTGATGCTGCCCTCGAGAAGGGCAGGCAGCTTGCCGAAGTTGCCGGCGTTCAGGCCAGGGAAGCCCGCGAAATGCTCGTGACCCACATTAAGGAAAATCCCCTGGCTGCGGTTGGCATTGCGTTCGGCGCCGGCATCCTGATCGCCCTCCTGCGGAAGTAACCACATGTCAGCGACAACATTCCGTGTGTTCGTTGCGATCGCCGGGGCCCTTCTGGGCCTCGGCGCTCTCGTGCTGGCGTGCCAGGCGCTTACCCTCGCCCTGATCGACAGGCTGGGGACCGTCGGTGGCCTGAGCGCGGCGGCGGCCGCATTGCTGGCGCTTGCGATCATCGCCTTCTGGTTTGTCACCCGGCCGGGCGCGGAGGTGGCTGGCGAAACGCAGGAGGCAAAACCGGCTGCAGCCGGCATAATTGCCGGACTGCCGCTGGATGCTGCCATGTCGGCGGTCCGGAAACACCCTGTGGCGCTGGTCCTTGCGGCGCTTCTGCTGGGCTACATGCTGATACGTGATCCGGGCAAGGCGATGCGGCAGATGCAATCCTTCGTGCTTGGTCTACTCTAGAGCCTGTCAGCCTGCCTGGCGATGAACCGCTCGCATCCGCAGGCGGGCCCGCCTGCATGGCGCATCAGGGAGGCGTTGCCATTTCCGCAAGGTGACCCCTTTCAAGCGGGGGCGCGCCTGTGTCATCTTTCCCGCATCAGATACGGACAACGGCACAGGCGGCGGATTTCGCGCGTCTGGCCACAGGGAGGTTTATGACATGGTGGCGACACGGATCACGGAAATGTTCGGCGTCGAGACGCCGATCATGATGGGCGGCATGACGGGTGTGGGCTATGGCGAGCTCGTCGCCGCCGTGGCGAATGCCGGGGCGCTGGGTTTCATCACCGCCCACATGTTCAAGTCGGGCAAGGAATTACTCGACGAGATCGAGAAGACCAAGCAGCTGACCTCGAAGCCTTTCGGCGTGAACCTCACGCTGCTCCCGTCGATCAACCCCATTCCATATGATGAATACCGCGAGGCGATTATCGCGTCGGGCATCAAGATCGTCGAGACGGCCGGCCGCGCGCCGACCGATCACCTGCCGCGCTTCAAGGAGCACGGCGTCAAGGTCATCCACAAATGCACGTCGGTCCGCCATTCGGTTTCGGCCGTGGCAAAGGGTGTGGACGTGATCTCGATCGATGGCTTCGAGTGCGCAGGTCATCCGGGTGAGGATGATGTGGGTTTGATTGTGCTGCTGCCAGCGACCGTGGATGCCGTCAACGTGCCGGTCGTGGCGTCGGGCGGCATGGCGGACGGCCGCGGGCTGCTCGCCGCGCTCGCGCTCGGCGCTGAAGGCGTCAACATGGGCACGCGGTTCTGCGCAACCGTGGAAGCGAGGATCCACGAGAACGTGAAGAAGCAGATCGTGGAGAATAACGAGCTGGACACGGTGCTGGTCGGGCGCACGCTGCGCAACACGGCGCGCGTGGCGAAGAACCGGGTTGCGAGCCAGGTCGCCGAGATCCAGCGGGATTCGACGAAGACCTTCGCAGACGTCAAGGAGCTTATGGCGGGCGTGCGCGGACGCGAGAACGTGCTGCGCGATGGCCACATGGACGACGGCATCTGGACCACCGGCCAGAGCCAGGCGCTGATCCATGACATCCCGACCTGCGACCAGCTGGTGCGGAACATCATGGCGCAGTTCGAGACGGCCCGCGCGAAGGTCAGCCGGTAGCCAGCGCGAGGGGGCGGGGCAGGGGCTGCCCCGCCGGCCTGGGTCTTGCACGCTGCAACGTCAGATTTCCCGTTGACCTTCACCGCCGCCAACTCTATTAGCCCGGTCCTACCCCGTGCCCAGATGGCGGAATTGGTAGACGCACTAGCTTCAGGTGCTAGCGCTGCAAGGCGTGGAGGTTCGAGTCCTCTTCTGGGCACCATACTAGGCGAAAAGCCTTGTAAGCACTGGGATTGTTGAGTTCCCTAAGCGCTGAATCCGCCTTCGGCGGGCGTTGTTGATCGCTTGTCTTGATTGCCCGATGAACACGACATCCATCTGTCAGCTTACCGGCTGATCCCAGCCAGCGAAACCGGTGAGTCCTGCTCCGAATTGTGAGTCCAGCAGCCGCCGCAGGCCGAGACCGGGAGATGACATTCAAATGGCGATGTCGGCCCGGCCTGAGCCGGGGAGAAGCTTCCCGTGCTGGCGCAGCCCGGCGATTGCAGCTTTAGCTCCCTATCCCGCCGATCGCGTCGCTTCTGGACCCAGGATGCAATCCTGGGGTCGAAGTCCAGATTTGCAAGGACGTCCTGATTTGGTGGGATGCCCTCCAACCGCGCCTGGGAATGTGCAACGATGTTCAGGATATCAAACGAGCACGCGACGTGACCGCCCCTCCCGACTCAACCCCAAGGATTGATGACGCTGATTGGCAGTCCTGAGAAGTCGTCCACATTGCGTGTTGCGAGGCTGGCTCCGTTGGCCGCCGCGATTGCGGCAATCATCATGTCCGATGGCGAAGGCCCGAGCCCCAGGCTCTCGCGCAGCGCTCGAAACTCGCCGGCGAGGCGACCGGTTTGTTCGTCAAGGCGCAGCACGGGCAAAGCGGGCGGTCCCAGGATCAGCGCATCGAACCGTTCGATGAGGTCAGAACGGCGCTTGC
>CALGEF010000111.1 GCA_937881755.1 uncultured Acidobacteriota bacterium | reverse complement strand
ACATCTGCTAAGCCGTATCTCGGATCCGACAGCGCCAACTAAACTCACTCTCGTCCCGACAGAATTGATCCTGACTGATAGCGTTAGCTCACATCGTTAAAGTATGTCGCGTTCTATCGGATTGATTTCGACCAAGTGCTGAGCGTTCGACCGCCATGGCACGGGCGGAAGCGTGCCCAATACCTGCGTATCGGGCGGGTGAATGCGATCAAACGCGACACGATACTTCCCTCAGATATCGTATGCGGTTTCGATAGGTTGATAAGAAAGTGGGAGCAGCCTATGTCGCGAACGCGATAATCACAGGCTCTTCTCGCAAGTCACCAATCCAAGAGCTGTTCTCATCATGCCGAGATGATCGAGCGGGGCAGTTGCGTGCTATGTTCTTGGTCGAACGATGCAACCGCCCAGTCTTACTTCACTTGCCCCAGGACAGGACGAGCGGATCAATCGGCCGAAGAACATCCAAGAGCCCCGCACGGGTCTCGGGATGCAAAGGTGCAATCGGGTGGCGGCAGTAGTCAGAATTGATCACCCCCCCCTCCATCATCGCGGTCTTTGAGGCGCGCCAAAGGCACTGGCGGTTTTCGAAGTTGATCACCGGCAGCACCTGACGGTAGACCTCAGAAGCACCTTCGCGGTTGCCTTGGGCGTGCAAAGCCAGGATGGGCTTGATCTTGTCGGGAATTGTGGCAGAGGTCATGGTGCCAGTAGCCCCTGCATCCAAGTCTGCCATCAAAGTGATACCTTCTTCACCGTCGAAGGGGCCTTGGATCGCCTCACCGCCTACAGCAATAAGCTCGCGCAGTTTACCGGTTGCCGGAATGCACTCGATCTTAAAGAGCTTCACCATCTCGATTTCGCGGGCGATCCTGACCAGAAGCGGCACAGTCAGATCATTGCCGGCCATCGGCGCATCCTGCACCATGATCGGGATGCCCACCTCGCCGACCGCTTTAAACTGCTCAAAAATTTGCTCCGGCGTCCCCCGCAGTGTTGCCCCGTGATAGGGGGGCATCAGCATCACCATGCTGGCGCCAAGCGATTTCGCGAGACGCGTGCGCTCCAAGGCAATCTGGGTTGCGAAGTGGCTGACTGTCACGATCACCGGCACCCGGTTCGCCACATGTTCCAGCGACAATCGGGTCAGCACCTCGCGCTCTTCATCAGACAGCACAAACTGCTCGGAGTAATTCGCAAGGATGCAGATGCCATCGACACCCGCATCGATCATGAAGTCGAGCACACGCTTCATACCCTCGAGGTCAAGTGTTCCATCGTCATGAAAAGGGGTCGGGGCAACCGGCCAGATGCCTTTGTACATTTTAACCACTATTATTCTCCTTGGACGTTCATTTCAGATCTTGAGGCAGCAGTGCCTCTGGCATGTTTTGGAAGCACACAGGCCGAAGGAAACGTCGGATCGACAGAGTGCCCACCGAGGTCGCACCAAAATTTGTCGAGGCCGGATAGGGGCCGCCATGGACCATCGTGTCAGATACTTCGACGCCGGTCGGAAAGCCGTTGACCAAAACTCGCCCCGCCTTGCGCTCAAGGATTGGCATCAAGGCCTGCGCCTGGGCGGTGTCGTCTTCATTCATATGGACGGTGCAGGTCAGCTGCCCTTTAAGTCCCTTCGCGACAGCGGTCATTTCGGCCGCATCTTCTGCTTCGACAACCAGGCCCAGCGGACCGAAGACTTCCTCGGCCAACACATCATTTGCCAACCACTCACGCGCAGTGACGCGGAAAAGGTACGGCGTTGCATTGCGCAGGTCGCAGGTGGTGGTGAGGATTTCCTGCACGCTGGAATTGGCGCGGATCCGGTCGCGCCCATCGCGATAGGCTGCGGCGATCCCGTCAGTCAGCATTGTCTGCGCGCCAACCTGCTCCAATGCCTTGGTAGCTGCCGCGACAAAACGCTCGGCATCTGCACCCGACTGCACGACGGCAATACCCGGATTGGTGCAGAACTGTCCGGCTCCCATAGTCAAGGAGCTGGACCAGCCCTCGCCCATTGCCTCAGCACGGGAAGAGAGAGATTGTGGCAGCAGGAACATCGGATTGACTGAGCCAAGTTCGCCAAAGAACGGGATAGGCTCTTCGCGGGATGCGCACAGATCGAACAGTGCCCGCCCGCCGCCCAGCGAACCGGTAAAGCCAACCGCCCTAACCAATGGATGCTGAACCAGCGCGGCTCCTACGTCCCGCTTGCCTCCTTGGATCAGGTTGAACACGCCAGGGTGCAGATCCATCGCCTTCACGGCCTTCTCGATTGCTTGAGCCACCAGCTCCCCCGTTCCCGGGTGCGCTGAGTGGCCTTTGACCACTACAGGGCAGCCTGCGGCCAATGCTGCTGCTGTGTCACCCCCTGCGGTCGAGAAGGCCAGTGGAAAATTCGAAGCACCAAAGATCGCAACCGGGCCGATGGGCCGCTGAACCATATACAGCTCAGGCCGCGGCAGTGGCTGCCGGTCAGGCAAGGCGCTGTCATGGCGACGGTCCAGATAATCGCCTTTCAGAACATGCTCCGCGAACAAGCGCAGCTGGCCGACAGTCCGACCGCGTTCTCCGATCAACCGCGCTTCGGGCAGACCGGTTTCCTGACAGCCAATCTCAGTGATTTGGTCGCCAAACGCTTCGATCTCGTCGGCGATCCGGTTCAGGAAGGCCGCACGTGTTTCCCGACTGGAATAACCGTAGGACCAGAACGAGTCTTCAGCCGCTTCACAGGCGCGCTGCACGAGTTTCGCGGTTCCCGCGGTAAAATTATGAGCCGGACCATGTGCAGGCTGTGAAGAAAAGGTGCTGTCGCTGTCGAGCCATTCGCCGGCAATTAGATGTTTTCCGTTCAGCATGAGTGTCTCCGTTCAGAGCAGGCCACGGCGGGCCAGATTGCGCATCAGATGCGAAGCTGCGAAGTCCCAGGGCGGGCATTCGGTCGAAAGGCGCACGGTATTGACCAGAGCACCCAGATCAGAGTTTGAAATGGTCACGATATCACCCATTTTGTGCGTGAAACCACCCCCGGGGTGATCACGGTCCTCGGTTGGAGCGAAAAGGGTTCCCATCATCAGCATGAACCCATCGGGATACTGATGGTGCGTACCATAAGCCTGCCCGACCAGGTCCAGCGGGTCGCGGCTGATCTCGGCCATTGTGCTGTGACCGTCCATCACAAAGCCATCCTCCCCGGTAACCCGCAAATCAAGTTCCGCTTTACGCACATCCGCGATCGAATAGGTTCCATCAAAGAGGCGAATGGCAGGTCCTACCGAGCTGGCGGCATTGTTGTCTTTTGCCTTTCCAAGCAGCAGCGCCGAACGGCCTTCGACATCGCGAAGGTTCACGTCGTTTCCGAGTGTGGCCCCCTTGACCTCGCCCCGGCTGTTTACCGCCAGAACCACTTCTGGTTCCGGATTATTCCAGCGCGACATTGGATGCAGGCCAACGCTTGCACCCCAGCCAACCGAAGACAGCGCTTGAGCCTTGGAGAAAACTTCCGCATCCGGGCCAATTCCGACTTCGAGGTATTGCGACCAGGCTTCCTCGGCGAGAAGCGCGTTCTTCAACTCAATTGCCTGGTCTGACCCGGGAACAATCCCGGTCAGGCTATCGCCTAAAATAGTCTCGCAGCGCCCGCGGATCGCCTTGGCCTTGGTAGGATCACCGAGTGCCTGCTCTTCAATCACCCGCTCCAACATTGAGGATACAAAGGTCACGCCACATGCTTTAACTGGCTGCAGATCGCAGGGCGCCAGAAAATAGGGTAATTTAGGATCAGGCCGTTCGACGGAATTCTCCTCGAGCTCGCCCAGCGTGCAAATTGCTTCGCCTGAGGCAGACTTGATCCAGCCCGCCGGATCGTCCTGCTCAAGCAGGTCGCGTACTGTTGCCACTTCACGCGAGGTCACATCGACAATGCATCCGTCGCGCAAGTAGCAAACCGAAGGCCCTGAAACCGCTGGATTCCAGACCCGCAGAACAAAACAGCCCTGGTCAGGCAAACCGATATGCATATTCGTATCTCCAAGTTCCGTTACGCCAGTTTGACCGCTCAGAAGCGCCCGTAGGTCAAGTAGGCTTCCTTCGGATCCGTCCCGCTACGGATAGCCGAGC
>CALGEF010000110.1 GCA_937881755.1 uncultured Acidobacteriota bacterium | reverse complement strand
GGGCCAATGACTGCCCCCTGACATCCAATTTCGTATGACAGTTGTCGCGCCCAGAACAGCCTACCGCTCCAGTCCGCTCCTCGACAAACGTTGCGCCAGCCGCTCCCGCTCCGCCTGCTGCGCCAGTTGCCGCTCGGCCATCATTTGCTTACGGATATCGAGGTGCAGCTCCATCGCCTTGAGGCGGTCCTGCCAGCCCGGCTCGAACTGCAGCACGCCCTGCCGGACCTCGCGGGCGAGGCCGAGGCGCCGGAGCTCCCTGGTCCGTGCCCTGAGGGCTGAGGTCACGTGGGGATCGCGGTTCAGGGCTTCCAGGCGGCCAACCTCGATGACCTGGCTTTCCGGCAGCTGCGCGCCGATCAGCCGGTCGAGGCGGGTCGGTGCGTGGCGGGTGGTCTCGCGCTCAAGCGCCTCGCGTTCCTGGCCTGGCGTGCGGTGTCCGAGCCAGTTCGTGGCCACATCCCGGGCGATCTCGCGCAGCCGGTGCCGGATGAAGTCACGCGGCAGGATCAGGTCCTGCCCATTGGCCCGGCGCCCGCGCAGGATGATGTGGGTATGGGCGTGGCCGGTATCGTGGTGGTTGACCGCGGCCCAGGAGAAGCGTGTGCCGAGTTCGGCCTCGGCCTGCGCCATGACCTGCCGTGTATAGCCCGTCAGGTCGCGCAGGCGCTCGCCTTCCTCTGGCGCGAGGATGATCCTGAAGTGGCGTTTGTCGGACCTGGCCCAGGCCTCGGCGCGGGCTCCTCCGTCAATTCCTTCGCCGTCCGGGCCGTAGAAGATACTCCTGCCGCGCTCGCCTCTCGCGAGATAACCGGCATGTGCGCGGGCGCTGTCTTCCGGGGCGCTGATGGCGGGCTCGGGGGCAGGGGCCTGAGCCCCTTCGCTTAAGTCGTCGCGGCCAGCGGCGTCACGGGCGAGGTAACGGGTGTGGGCCTTCAGGGCGCCGGCGCTCCCGCCGCCATGATTGAAATAGTGCACCTTGACCGCTGCGCGCTGTCGCATGTCCGAGAACGCGTCGCCGCGTCCGGCGTCCTTTGTATGACGCTTCACGGGCGCGCGTTCGGCGAGGCGGCGCGAGAGGGGCGTGAGCATGCGCGAACCCTGGCCTCCGGTCTCCCCGCGGCGGGCACTGCCGGCAAGGCTGCCCTCGAGCCGGTCGGTATCGATGGGCCGAGCGAAGCGCGAGGACTTCGCCTGGGCAGGGGCCTCGCCACTCGCGGCGCGCGCGAGTTTCGAAAAGCCGGGGAGGCGGTCGGTCTTGCTATCGGTCATGCGCGACTCGCCTCACAAAGGCCCAACCCGGAAAGTCACTACACGGACCGAAACGCAGGCTGTGGCGCAGCCTGCGCCGCAGGCCACGGCCTGCAAAAAACCCTGCGCCGACAGGCGTCTCGCGCGGCCTGCAGGCTGCGCCTTTATCTT
>CALGEF010000109.1 GCA_937881755.1 uncultured Acidobacteriota bacterium | reverse complement strand
CGACACCTCCACATCTGATACGTTGATGGTGTTTGCGACCGGCGCGAGCGGCATTGCGCCGGTCGAGGGGCGCGACGATCCGCGGTTCCCGGTCTTCTTCGAGGCGTTACGCGAGGTTTGTCACGATCTGGCGATGCAGGTGGTCAGGGACGGCGAAGGGGCGAGCAAGATCGCCACGATCGAGGTAGAAGGGGCCGTGTCGGATGCTTCGGCCAAAGCGGTTGGCGTGTCGATTGCCAACTCGCCGCTGATCAAGACAGCGATGGCAGCGGGGGATGCCAACTGGGGGCGGATCGTGATGGCGGTCGGAAAATCCTATGAGCCGGTGGACATTGACAGGCTGGCGATCTGGTTTGACGGCGTGCAGGTCGCCAGGGATGGCGGGCGGGCGCCGGACTATGACGAGGCAGCCGCGAGCGCGGTGTTTGCGCAGCCCGAGTTCCGCATTAAGGTAAACCTCGGCGTGGGCCAGGGCAGGTGGACCGTTTATACCTGCGACCTGACGCACGGCTACGTCGACATCAACGGCGCCTACCGGACATGACGAAACCGGTGCTGCTGGTCGCGGCGGCCGCCTTGTTTGATGACGAGGGGCGCATCCTGCTGGCGCAGCGTCCGGTGGGAAAGCAGCTCGCGGGGCTGTGGGAGTTTCCGGGCGGCAAGCTGGAGCCCGGCGAGACGCCCGAGGCGGCGCTGGTGCGCGAGCTGGAGGAAGAGCTGTCGATCAGGGTTAACGAAAGTGCACTCGAACCGCTGACATTTGCGAGCTTCACTTACCCCACATTTCACCTGTTGATGCCATTGTACGGTTGCGAAAAGTGGTCAGGGTCCATCCAGCCGCGCGAAGGCCAGGCCGTTGCGTGGGTGGAGACATCAAGGCTGCGAGACTACCCTGCGCCACCGGCAGATCTTCCCCTGTTCGACTGGCTCGCCCAACGGCCCTGATGGATAAAAAAATGAACGCGATGCGTTGCCTCCTCAAAGACCTTCTCGCCGACAAGCGCGGCGCGACGGCGCTCGAGTACGGGCTGATCGCGGCGCTGATCATCGTGGCGATCCTGTCCGGTGTGACCGCGTTCGCCGCCGAGAACGAAAAAACCTATCAGCTGATCGAAGACGCGATCGTCACCTGATCCGTCCGCAAACGGAATAATACCTTAACCTTCATCTTTCTGGACGCGGCGTACGGCGTCCGCGAGACTGACGCGCGCGCTGCCCGGCTTCAGCGGTTGCGGCTGACCGGGCGCGGGGGCCCAGCCGAGAATGTGGATAATTTCGAACGTTGCGGGGACGCGGCCATCGGGTGCGGCAAAGCGCTCGCAGTAGAGCGCCACCGCGCGGGCGAGGACGCGGCGGGGCAGGGGCTGGGCCGTGCCGCGCGTGAAGGCGGCGCGTTCGCCCATGCCTTTCAGGTCAGTCAGAAGCCGCTCGGGGCTTGCGTAGCGTACGGTGACAGTGTCGCGGTCGGCGACCGGTAAGGCGAAGCCGGCGCGCTGCAGCAGGCCGGCCATATCGCGCAGGCCAGGCAGCGGCGAGAGGCGCGGCGCGAGCCCGCCCATGATTTCGGTTTCGGCATCCGTCAGTGCACTGCGCAGTTGCGCCAGCGTGCCAGCGCCAAGCAGAGCGCCCACGAACAATCCATCCGGCTGCAGCGTCCGTTTGATCTGGGCGAGGGCGCCCGGCAGGTCATTGACCCAGTGCAGGGTCAGCGGGGCGGCGATCAGGTCAAAGCTGGCCGGCGGGAAGGGCAGGGCTTCCTCGTCGGCGAGCACGGCGCTGAGACCGCGCGCCTGCGCGGCGGCGAGAAAGGCGGGGGCGGTATCGGCGGCGATCATTGCCTGCGCCTTGCCGGTGGCGAGGAGGCGCGCGGACAGCTCGCCGCCGGCTGCGCCCAGCTCAAGTCCGCGCACGAACTTGCGGGGTGTGTCGTCGAGCCGGCTTTCGAGATCGGCGAGGACGCGCTGGCGCAGGAAGCTGTAGTCTGCGAAAGTTCTGGCGATCCGGTCCCGGCGCGCGGCAAGGCGTGCCCGGTCGAAGATCTGCGGCGGGGCTTGTGCGGGGGGCGCCATGACAGGGGATATGCCCAAGGGGCGCGCCGGGGCCAAGGGGTTTCTCCGCTCGGCCGGGGATTTGCTTTGGCCGCCGCGCCGGGACCGGGCGCGGGCGGCGCTGATCTGTGACGAGACCGCGCGGCGCCCGGTGCCGGGCCTGGAATGCGCCGGACGGCGGGACGGGCTGGGGACGCTCTGCGGCTGGATGCGGCAGGCAGGCCGCGGCACGTTGGCATGCCTGGGATGGCACACGTTGTCCGGGAAACCGGCGTAACCATATAATTAATGTGTCAGGGCAGAATGCGTCTGCCGCTGCGAAAGGAAATCCGGATGGTCAGGGTCACAATCTATACGCGTCAGTTCTGTCCCTATTGTTCGCGCGCGGTGGCGCTGCTGAAGGACAAGAAGGTGGATTTCAAGGAGATCGATGCGGGCATGGACGCGGCGCTGAAGTCGGAAATGGTCCGGCGATCCGGCGGCGGGACGACGTTCCCTCAGATATTTGTCGGCGAAAAGCACATCGGCGGCTGCGACGACATGATGGCGATGGACCGGGCGGGCAAGCTGGACCCGCTGCTGGCAGGGGCGTGAGGCGACCCGGATGATTCGCTACGCGCTGGTCTGCCAGGACTGTGATCACGGGTTCGAGGCCTGGTTTGCCTCCTCGGGCGCGTATGACGCGCAGGCGGCGCGAAAGCTGGTGGCGTGCCCGGACTGCGATAGCCGCGCAGTCGCCAAGCAGATTATGGCGCCGGCTGTGAAGACGACCAAGGGCAAGGCGGCGGCGCCGGATCCGGAAAAGCTGATGGCAGTGTTTGCGGAGAAGGCGCGCGAGCACGTCGCGGAAAATTTCGACTATGTCGGCGGCGATTTCGCCGAGGAGGCACGCGCCATGTATTACGGCGAGCAGGATGACCGGCCGATCTGGGGCGAGACGACCCCGGAAGAACGCGAGGCGCTGAAGGAAGAAGGCGTTCCGGCCCTGCCGCTGCCCGCGCCGTTTGCGCCGAAGCCGCCGAAACGCAAGGCGCGCCAGCCGTTGAACTGAGCGGGCCTGCGTCAGGGTCGCTTTGCCGCGCTTGAAGCGCCGCGCGAGGCTCGTTAGAAGGCAGCAGAGTAACGATCATCGACCAGAAGGGCAGACCATGGCCACCCACGAATACCACCACGGCGAGATGGACATTCGCGACCAGAAAGCCACCTGGGACAGCTTCATCACCGGGAGCGTCTGGTCCGGCCTGCTGATCATCCTCATGGTCGGCCATGCGACACTCGCCCTCGCGATCGGCTTCAACTGGGCGATCTCGCTCGGCCTGATGGCGATTGTCGGCTTTGCGGCCGGCGTGTTCATGAACCTTGGCGGGCGATGGATGGCGACGGTTGTGGTGATGACCCTACTGGCGCTGATCGTGCAGGCGATGATCTGGCTGTTCGGCGCCGTCATGTGATTTCCGGGAGCTGCGTTTAACGCCGCTCTAAGCCTTCGCGCGCCATACCTCTTGAACTTTATCGAATTACGCTAAAGTCTGGGTAGCAGCTGCTGAAGGAGACCGCCGATGGGCGAAGCCCCGCTTGTCATGTCCGGCGCGACCAAGAGATTTGGCGGCTTCACGGCGGTCAGCAACCTTTCGTTTCAAGTGCCGGAGGGCCAGATCATCGGCTTCCTCGGGCCGAACGGCGCCGGCAAGTCGACCAGCCTGCGGATGGCGCTGGGCGTGATGCAGCCGGATGAGGGCTCTGTTTCGCTGTTCGGTGCGGCGCCGGATATCAGGAACCTGCGGCGCGTTGGCTTCCTTCCGGAAGAGCGCGGCCTCTACAAGAAGATGACGGCGCGCGACACGATCACCTATTTTGCGCGCCTCAAGGGCATGAGCGGGCCAGACGCAAGGGCGCGGGCCAACGAGCTGCTGGAGATGACGGGGCTCGGCGCGTTCAGGGCGTCGCGGATTTCCAAGCTGTCGAAGGGTATGGCGCAAAAGGTCCAGATCCTGTCGACGCTGGCGCACCGGCCGGATTTCCTGATCCTCGACGAGCCGTTCTCTGGCCTTGACCCGATGAACCAGCAGACGCTGGAGGATCTGATCCGCGCCGAGCACAAGCGGGGCGCGACGATCCTCTTCTCCACCCACGTGATGGAACACGCCGAGCGTTTGTGCGACGGGATCGTGATGCTGGCGCGCGGGCGCAAGGTTTTCGACGGCACGCTGGACGCGGCCTATGCGACGCTCGGACGGGGCGCGCGGATGGCGGTGGAGCATGGGTTCGACCTCGCCGCGGCGCTTCGGCCCAAGGGCTTCGAGGCGCAGCGGGCGCCGGACAAGGGGCCGGGCGATTCCTGGCGCGTGGCCTTGCCGCGCGGACTGGGTGCACAGGATGTGCTGCGGGCGGCGCTGGAGACGGGCGCGCCGATTGTCGGCTTCCAGCCGGAGGAGGCCCGGCTGAGGGATGTGTTCGTCTCGCTGGTCGGCGAAGCGGAGGCGGCGGCGCTGGATGTGCCGGTGGCTGCGGACGTGGTGGAGGCGGCCTGATGCGCAATGTCTACCTGATCTTCCGGCGCGATTTCCTCGGCTATGTGAAGGCCTGGGGTTTCTGGCTGAGCC
>CALGEF010000108.1 GCA_937881755.1 uncultured Acidobacteriota bacterium | reverse complement strand
GCCAGTCGCGCCGCAGGAACTGCATCATCCGCTCGCCCAGCGTGGTGCGGGCGCTATAGACGAAGAAGTAGGCCCGCGTGCACAGGCTCTCGAGATAGCTGATGACGTTCTGGTCCAGCGAGATGGAGCGCGCGACGGACAGCGACGAGACCGCCTGCCGGTAGAGGCGCGGCAGCGCGAGCATCTGCTCGTCTGTGAGGTTCTTGACCCCGTCATTCTCGGCCCTGGTCAGGATCAGGTCGAGCCGCCTCCAGTCGCCCTGGCGTTCTTCGCGGAAACGGTAGGATTTCAGGAGGTCCGTCACAGCATGTCCCTTTGCTTGATCTGGAGATAGCGCGAGACAAGTTCGGCGCTGAACGCTTCAGGCGTCGTCTCTATGATCTGCACGCCGAGGCGCTGCAGGCGCCGGAACACGACATCGCGCTCCGCCAGCAGCGTATCGGCAATCACTGCGCGGGCCACATCCTGGGCCGTGTCGGGCGGCGCATCCGCCATCTGCGACAGCGCCGCATCCTCGAACGTCGCGAACAGGACGAGGTGGCGGTCGGTCAGGCGCCTGACGTTTTCCAGCATCAGCTCGGCGGAGATCGTGTCCACGAAGTCGGAGAAGATGATGACCAGGCTGCGCCGCTGCAACTGCGCGCCGAGGTTCGAGAGCGCGAGCGTGAAGTTTGCTTCGTCCTCGGAATATTCGAGCTGCGCCACCATCGCCTGCGCTTTCGGAAAGCTGCTCGTGCCGGTCAGGAAGCCGCTATTGAGGCCCGGGCGTTCGGAGAAGCCGTAGAGCATTGTCCGGTCGCCGTTGCGCAGCGAGACATAGGCGAGCAGCAGGCCTGCCGTCACCGCCCGGTCGATCTTCGGCACCCCGCCCAGCGGCTCGCTCATCAGGCGCCCGGTGTCGAAGGCGAAAACGATATTGTGGTTGCGTTCGGTCTTGAATTCCTTGGCGAGCAGGTGGCGGTGGCGCGCCGAGTGCTTCCAGTCGATCGCCCGCCGGTCCATGCCGGAGGCAAACTCGCGCAGCGCGTCGAACTCGCTGCCATCGCCGCGCTCGATCTGTGTCTTGATGCCGAATTCGGCATCCCGCGAGAACAGCCGGATCGCCTCGTCGCGGACCCAGCGCACATTCGGCGTCACCGGCACGTCGAGATCGAACGGCTGGATATGCCGCTTCTGGATCAGCCCGAGAGGCCCCTGCCAGCGGCTCCACAGCCGCACCACCTTCGCCAGCCCGCGCCGCGACGGCGTCACACTGATCGTATGCGGCCGGTTTCGGCCATCCCATCCGCGCAGCCCCTGCGGCGCCGGCGCCCCGAGCAGGGCATTCGTCTCCAGCTGGATCTCGATGCGCGCGGGCAGCGGCCCTTGCGCAAATTCCAGATCAAGCTGCAGGTCATCCGCGCCGCCGACATACAGCAGCGGCGGCAGGCTGACCTTCGCCGAATAGTGACGCACCGACGCGCCCAGCAGCGTATCAACCGCAATCAGCGCGCCGACGCCCGCGATCCATCCTGCCGACAAGGTCCACAGCGCCGGCGCCAGCAGCGCGATGGCTACCAGGATCGGCAGCCCGAGCAGCATCAGGAAAATCGCGCGCAGGGTAGGGGAGATCACCGGGGCGCCGCCGTCTGTTCAATGATGGCCAGCAGCGTTTCTTCCGTCGTGCGCCCTTCGATATCGGCGGCCGGCGAGAGCAGCACGCGGTGGCGCAGCGTCGGCAGAGCAAGGGCCTTCACATCATCCGGGATCACGAAGTCGCGCCCGTCGAGCGCGGCGCGGGCGCGCGACGCCGTGGCAAGGGCGGCCG
>CALGEF010000107.1 GCA_937881755.1 uncultured Acidobacteriota bacterium | reverse complement strand
GCACGGATCTCCTCCACCAGCAGGCGTTTCAGGATGGCCGCATCGACCGTGCGGGCGGTATCGGCGGCTTCGATCTCGTCCAGCAGCGCGCGGGCCGTTTCGGCGCGGACCGCTATGTCCCGGTGGCGGACCTGGCCCCAGCCGGTCGGCGCAGTGCCTGCGGCGCGCGCGGCCTCGGCCGGATCGGCGTCCATCACGTAGGTCTCGTAAGCCTCGATCAGCGGATCGAGCGGGTCCGCAAAGGCAGGCATGGACAGGGCCAGGATGCCTGCCGTTAGGACAGTCAGTTTCATAATGTCGCTCTCGCCTCTGCCTGCGTTGACACGATCATAGAGGCGCCTAGAAGGCGAGGCCAAGTGTTTTCATGGCGCGCAAGGATCGACTTAATGTCCGGCACTCCCAAGGCTGATTCGCGGCCACTTTCCCCCCACCTTCAGGTCTGGCGCTTCCATGCCACGATGGCCGCCTCGATCACCCACCGCTTCACCGGCATGGGCCTCTACGGCGGCACGCTGCTGATTGCCGCCTGGCTGGCCGCGCTGGCGAGTGGTCCGGACGCCTATGCCACGGTCGAGGCGATCGCCTTCTCGATTCCCGGGCAGATCCTGCTCTTCCTCTGGGCCTTCGCCGTATTGTTCCACTTTGCCAACGGCATTCGCCACCTGCTGTGGGATGGCCCGGGCCTCGGGTTCAACCCGAAGGTCGCCAGCCATATCTCGATCTTCAACTACGCGTTCGCGCTGGTCGGGGCGGTTGCCCTGATGGCCGCCGCGGTCCTGTCGTAAGGCGCGCCGAGATGTCCGACAGCAAGTTCGTCACACCTTCCAAGGTGACCCGCGGCCTCGGTGCCTCCAAGACCGGCACCAGCCACCATATCCGCCAGCGCGTGTCCGCGATCGCCCTGCTTGTACTCGTGCCGTGGTTCCTTTTCTCGATCATGAAGGCCGCTCTCGGCGGCTACGCGGACGCGCTGACCTGGGTCAGCTCGCCGGTTAACGTGACGCTCCTTGTGCTGACGGCCGGCGCGGCCTTCTACCACATGCGTCTCGGTATGCAGGCGGTTATCGAAGACTACATAGGTAAGCCGGGTACCCGCGCTGCGCTCCTCATTCTCAACACCTTCTTTACGGCCATATTATTCGTGGTGGTGGTCATGTCGGTGCTGCGGATCTGGACGGGCGGCTGAGGCGCAAGGCGAAAGACAGGCAGGACCATGAGCAGCTATAACTGGATCGATCACACCTACGACGTCGTCGTAGTCGGCGCGGGCGGATCGGGCCTCCGAGCGGCCCTCGGCGCGGCCCAGGCGGGCCTGCGCACGGCCTGCATCACCAAGGTGTTCCCCACCCGCTCGCACACCGTGGCGGCGCAGGGCGGAATAGCGGCCTCCCTCGGCAACATGTCCGAGGACAGCTGGAAATGGCACATGTACGACACGGTCAAGGGCTCTGACTGGCTCGGTGACCAGGACGCTATCGAGTATCTGGTGCGCAACGCGCCGGCCGCCGTCTACGAACTCGAGCACTGGGGCATGCCCTTCTCGCGGACCGAAGAAGGCAAGATCTACCAGCGCGCCTTCGGCGGGATGACGCGGGACTATGGCAAGGGCCCGGTGCAGCGCACCTGCGCCGCCGCCGACCGCACCGGCCATGCCATGCTGCACACGCTGTACGGCCAGTGCGTGCGCGAGGAGACCGAGTTCTTCATCGAGTATTTTGCCCTCGACCTGATCATGGATGAGGACGGCGCCTGCGTCGGCGTCACCGCCTGGAAACTGGATGACGGCACGCTGCACCGGTTCCGCGCGCAGAAGACCATCCTCGCCACCGGCGGCTATGGCCGTGCCTATTTCTCCTGCACCTCGGCGCATACCTGCACGGGCGATGGCAACGCCATGGTGCTGCGCGCAGGCCTGCCGCTGCAGGACATGGAATTTGTACAGTTCCACCCGACCGGCATCTACGGCTCAGGCTGCCTGATCACCGAAGGCGCCCGCGGTGAAGGCGGCTACCTGACGAACTCCGAAGGCGAGCGCTTCATGGAGCGCTATGCCCCATCGGCTAAGGACCTTGCCTCGCGTGATGTCGTCTCGCGCGCGATGACGATGGAAATCCGCGAGGGCCGCGGCGTCGGCCCGGAAAAAGACCACATTTACCTGCACCTCAACCACCTCTCTCCGGAAGCGCTGCACGAGCGCCTGCCAGGTATTTCCGAGACGGCCAAGATCTTTGCCGGCGTGGACGTGACGAAGGAACCGATCCCGGTCCTGCCGACGGTGCACTACAACATGGGCGGCATCCCGACCAACTTCCACGGCGAAGTGCTGACCAAGAAGAACGGCGATCCGGATTCGGTCGTGCCCGGCCTGATGGCCGTCGGCGAAGCGGCCTGTGTGTCCGTACACGGCGCAAACCGGCTTGGCTCCAACTCGCTGATCGACCTTGTCGTGTTCGGCCGCGCGGCGGGCCTGCGCTGCGGCGCGACGACCGAAGCCGGGGCGCGCCAGCGTGACCTGCCCGCGAAAGCGACGGATGCGCACCTCGCCCGTTTCGACAAGATACGCAATGCGAGCGGCAGTGAGCCAGTCGCCAGGCTGCGCCTCGAGATGCAGAAGGCGATGCAATCCGATTGCGCCGTGTTCCGCACAGGCTCCGTGCTCAGGAACGGTGTCGAGGCGATCGACGAAGTCTACAAAAAACTGCCGGGTATCGATGTTAAGGATCGCGGCATGATCTGGAATACCGACCTCGTAGAGGCACTGGAGTTCGACAACCTGGTCTGCCAGGCGGCGGTGACTGTGAACTCGGCCGCCAACCGCGAGGAAAGCCGCGGCGCCCATGCGCGCGAGGATTTTTCCGACCGCAATGACGAAAAGTGGATGAAGCACACGCTGGCCTGGGTCGACAGCGCCGGTAAGGTGACCATCGATTACCGCCCGGTGCACGAGTATACGCTGTCAAACGACATCGCGTATATAGAGCCGAAAGCGAGGGTTTACTGATTGAACCTGGTCTTGAGGCGCGGAGGATTGGATGAGTGAATACAAATCCGTCTGGGTTCGCACCGGAAGGCAGAAAAAGGAAGAGAAGAAACTGCTCGGCCGGGGCGTGAAGCTGGTCGGTGATCCGCACCAGGGGGACATCGCCGATCTAAGCGCCCAGATCGAGACGGCCTGCAACAGGCTGCATGAAGAAGGCTATGACGTGATTTCCATACTCCCCTCCGTGAGCGGACATTCGGAAAAAGGCGCCGTCAACCAGGGCGGTTACGGCTTTGGATTCAGCATTACCGATGGCGCCGTGATCACGGCCCGCCGCCGCCCCGTTTAACACCTGACTGCCAGGACGAGACCATGGTTGAACTGACCCTCCCGAAGAATTCGAAAGTCGGCAAAGGCAAGACCTGGCCGAAGCCGCAGGGCGCGACCAACCTGCGCGAGTTCCGCATCTATCGCTACAGCCCCGAAGAGACCGGAAACCCGCGCTGGGACACCTATTGGGTGGACATGGACAAGGCCGGGACGATGATCCTCGACGTCCTGTTCTACATCAAGAACACGGTCGACCCGACGCTCGCCTTCCGACGCTCATGCCGCGAAGGCGTGTGCGGCTCCTGCGCGATGAACATTGCCGGGCGCAACACCATCGCCTGCACCAAGGGCTTCGACGACCTGCCGGGCGGCGTTATCACGATCAGCCCGCTGCCGCACATGCCGGTGATCCGCGACCTCGTGCCGGACCTGACGAATTTCTTCGCCCAGCACGCCTATGTGCAGCCCTACCTGAAGACCGTCTCGCCAGCGCCGGAAAAAGAGTGGCGCCAGTCGGAAGCCGACCGTTCCCAGCTTGACGGCCTGTACGAGTGCATCCTGTGCGCCTGCTGCTCGACATCGTGCCCCTCCTACTGGTGGAACGGCGAGAAATACCTCGGCCCGGCAGCGCTGCTGCAGGCCTATCGCTGGCTGATCGACAGCCGCGACGAGGCCACCGGCGAGCGGCTGGACGATCTTGAGGATCCGTTCAAGCTCTACCGCTGCCACACGATCATGAACTGCGCGCAGGTCTGCCCAAAGGGACTGAACCCGGCCGAGGCGATCGCCAAGGTCAAGCACATGATGGTCGAGCGGGTAAGCTAAACCCGCGCGCCCTTGCGCTTGTTGCAAGCGGCGTGGGCGAGCTGAAGATTGTCCGCGCGGTCTGATCCCCCCGCCGCCTTCGGCCGGATATGATCAAATGTCGGGCGCTGTTTCTTCCACAGCGTCGCGTGCACCAGCCCGAACCGGTCCCTTGGCATCGCCAGCCCGCATAGCGCGCAGCAACCCTCTTGCTGCCCCCACAGCGTGCGGAAAATCTCCGTATCCGGAGGTGCGAAGCTCTGGCTCACAGGCCGGCCGGCACCGGCCAGCCGCGCCGCGCACAGGCCGCCAGAACGGTATTGCGCAAGAGGCACGCAATCGTCATCGGCCCGACCCCGCCCGGCACCGGCGTAATGAAGCCTGCAACATCCGCGCAGCTCGCAAAATGGGCATCGCCCACCAGCTTCGTCCTGCCCTCGCCCTTCTCAGGCGCAGGCACGCGGTTGATGCCGACATCGATGATCGCCGCACCCGGCTTCACCCAGTCGCCGCGCACCATCTCCGGCCTGCCCACAGCCGGCACCAGGATGTCCGCCTCCCGGCACACCGCGGCAAGGTCCTGCGTGCGGCTGTGTGCAATCGTCACCGTGCAATTCTCCGCAAGGAACAGGAGCGCCGCCGGCTTGCCGACGAGGATCGAGCGCCCGATCACGACCGCATGCTTACCCGAGAGACTTTCCCCCAGCGCCCGCTTGGCGAGGATCACCGAGCCCACAGGTGTACACGGACGCAGCCCCGGCTTGCCAAGGCTGAGACGCCCGGCAGAGACTTCCGTCAACCCGTCAACATCCTTCGCCGGATTGATCAGCTCGATGGCTGCGTCCGCATCGAGGCCCGCCGGCAAGGGCAATTGCAGCAGGATGCCATCCACTTCGGGGTCTGCATTCAGCGCCGCAATCAACGCTTCGACTTCGGCCTGCGTGGCGCTCGCCGCCAGCCGGTGATGGCGTGAGACCATGCCCGCCTCACCCGTCGCCTTCACCTTGTTGCGGACATAGACTTCGCTGGCCGCGTCCTCGCCGACCAGCACCACGGCCAGAACCGGGACGCCCGGCAACGCGGCCACCGCCCGCTCCACCGCCGCGCGCACATCGGCCGCGACCTGAACCCCGTCAATCCGTACTGCGCTCATCTGCCAGCCAGCCCTCAACCACGCCCGCAAGTTCAGGCGAGCCTTCAATCCCGAGGCCTTTTAGCCGAGTCTTGCCGCCCGTCACCACCCGCACCGCAGACTTCCCGGCGCCGGGCGCCTCCGCAGCCGCCAGCCCTGTCGCCGCATTCGCCGCGCCGTCTTCGGGCCGCGCCCGCATCCGCACTTTCAGGAAGACCCGGCCGGCATCATCGCTGCCCCTGGCCTCGATCCGGTCGGCCAACCTGCCCGGCTGAACCTTCAAGGCCAGCCGGCGACGTATCAGAACGGCGCGAGGCCGTAGCCGTAGCGGGAGATGACCGAGCGCAGGAAGAAGATGATCAGCAGCACCACCAGCGGCGTCAGGTCGATGCCCGACATCGACGGCAGCACATTGCGGATCGGCCGGTACAGCGGCTCGGTCAGCCGCTCCAGCCCGCCCCAGACCTGCGCTACGATATTGTTGCGCAGGTCGAGCACGCGGAAGGTGAGAAGCCAGGACAGGACAGCCTGGATGAGGATAATCCAGGTGGCGATCGAGAGAATCGCAAGCAGGACGTCGAGGATCGCTTTCATGGGTGCGGGGTCGCTCCGGCGCTGTTGTATGAACAGGTGTCACTTAAGGTGTATCGCCCCTCTCCGGCAAGGTTCACTCCGCCGATTGTCGCAACGGAAGGGTTTGGCAAGCCTCCCCAACCGCCCTACGTCCCTAACTTCTTCCGGGGCGATGCATATGGACACGACAGAAACGCCGCTGCATCCGCTCTCCGCGTTCCAGCGCAACATGCTGATGCTGGCGACCATCGCAATGGGCGCCGGCATGAGCATCAATTTCGTGGTCGTCGCCCCGCTGACCCGCAAGGCCGGGCTCGGCGAGGTCGAGGTCGCCGCGATCCTGACCCTGTCCACCCTGCTTTACGCCTTCATGATCCCCCAATGGGGCCGCATCGCCGACAGGGTCGGCCGCAAGCGCGTCATGGTCTTCTCTCTGATCATGATGGGTGTCACCAATACGGCCTTCCTGTTCACGCTGGAGGCCGCCCTCGCCGGCGCGATGGCCGGCATGGCGCTGCTGCTCACGCTGGTCTTTGTCCGTCTCTGGTTCGGCCTGCTGACGCCGGGCCTGCAGCCCGCATCGATGGCCGCAATGACCGATGCCACCACGCCTGCCAACCGCGCAGCCGGTCTCGGCATGCTCGGCGCCGGCATGAGTATCGGCTCGATCCTCGGGCCGGCCGGCGCCGCGGCCCTGGCCCCCTTCGGCGCGCTGGCCCCGCTCTGGGGCACAATCGTGTTCTGCGTCGTAGTGGGCATTGTGCTCGGCTACGCTCTGCCAAAAACCGTGCCCCGTGACCGCGCGATGCTGCGCCCGAAACCGCTGGCCATGCTCGACAGGCGGGTGCGCCCGCACCTCGCTTTCCTCGTCGCCTATTTCATCTGTGTCGGGATGATCCAGCAGACACTCGGCTGGTTTATCGAGGACCGTTACAATCTCGGGGCGCTGGGAGACAAGTCCGGCGAAACCGCGGTGCTTTATACCGGCATCGTGTTCGCCTGCATGGCGGTCGCCACCATTGCCGTGCAGTTCGGCTATATATCCCGTTACAAGACGGACCCGCGCAAGCTGCTCCCTATCGGGCTTGGCATCGTCGTGGTCGGCTATATCGGCGCCGACACGCTGATAGCCTTCCCGCTGCTCTGCGCCAGCTTTTTCATCGTCGGCGTCGGCTCTGCGTTGGCGATCCCTTCGGCCAACGCGCTGGGCAGCCTTTCGGTGACACGAGAGGAACAAGGCGCTGCAGCAGCACTGATGTCGGCAGCCCCACCTGCAGGGTTCATCTTCGGCCCGCTGATCGGCGCGGCACTCTACAAGTATGCAGGCCAGGCCGCGCCTCTGATCGTCTCGGCCCTGTTGATGGCCGGACTGACAATCTATGCCTGGACGCTGACGCGCAAAGCACCAGCGCCCTCGGCCTGATCACATCGCGCTGATGCCGCCATCGACTTTCAACTCGGCGCCGGTCACCAGCTTGGATTCGTCCGAGGCCAGATAAAGTACGGCGTAAGCGATATCGTCCGGCTCACCCACCTTGCCGAGCGGAATCTGGCGGCCGAGCTTCTCGAGCGCCTTCTGCTCGCCGAACATTTCCTTGGTCCGGTCGAGGATCGGCGTGTTGATGAATACGGGGTGGACGGAGTTGCTCCGGATCTGACCGCCGGTCTTGGCGCAGTGCAGCGCGACTGACTTGGAGAGATGGCGCACCGCCGCCTTGGCAGTGTTGTAGGAAACATAGTTCCCGCTCGCGATTATGCCTGCGATGGAGGAAATGTTGATGATCGAGCCGAGCCCGTGAGCGCGCATCAGGGGGATCGAATACTTGCAGCCGAGGAAGATCGAATCGACATCCACCGCCTGCACCTTGCGGAACATCTCGTAGCTCTCGTCCTCGACCGAGCCGAGCGAGCCGATACCCGCATTGTTGACCAGCACATTGAGCCCGCCCATCGCGTCATGCGCGGCATGGGCGACTTCCTTCCAGCGCGCCTCGTCGGTCACGTCCTGCTGGAAGGCAAAAGCCGTCCCTGGCCCGTACGCGGCATTGATCGACGCGGCGACCTTTTCGGCGCCCGCGCCGTTGATGTCGGTCAGGGTCACCCTGGCGCCCTCTTTCGCCAGCATCCGCCCGATTGCCTCGCCGAGGCCCTGCGCCCCGCCGGTCACCAATGCCATTTTGCCTGAAACGCGCCCCATGCTTTATCCTCCCGAGTGTCTGGTTGCAGGCCTGCCTAGCAGGCTGCCTGCGCGGACGCAAAGACGGGAGACGGCGTGCCCCATTGGCTGAGCTACATGACGCGCAATGACGGCTCACGGCTGGCGTACCTGTGGCGGGCCTGGCTCGCCGTGATGCTCGGCACCGCCCTGATCGCGGTCCTTGCCGTCCTTGTCTTCCCGGTGGCCGAGACGGCGCAAGAGGCCCCGCCGCCGCCCTTCCCCGGCGTCGTGCTGCTCTCGCCGGCGGTCCCGAGCCTCGCGCTCTGGGGCGTGCTGGAAGTGCTGCGCCGGGCGCTGCCCACCTACTGGCACGCCGCCGGCGGCGCGGCGCTGGTGTTTGCCGGCGTGTTCAAACTGGCCTCCGGCGTGCAGGGCGGGCTGATCTTTGCCTGGCCGTATTTCCTCTCCGCCCTGACCTTCCTTGCCTGGCATCTGAGGTCTGATCTGGAAGGCGTGACGATGACCTTTGCGCTTCAGGTGGCGGCGAACGCGGCGCTCAACTTGCGGGTGTTCCAGGCCCGTGCCTGAACGGCGATGCGATAAAAATCGATGAAATTTGATAGAACGCCTAGAACGGGTGCTTACCACGTTTGTGTTACCCGAGCGGGATGCCGCGCCGCCTGATAGCCATTCTGCTCACGATCTACGCGATTGCCTTCGCCTTCGGCGCGCTGACGGCCGTCCGCTGGCCGTCCATCGTGATGGTCATGGGCTGGATCATGGCCGATGATGTCGCCGGCGGACTAGGCGGCGTGAACTGGCGCGAACTCGGCATCGCGCACGGCGCAGCCTATCTGTTTGCAGCCCTCGGCTACTACGCCTCAGGCGCCATCCTCGCCGCCCGCAAAGGCGGCGCGGTGGGCTGGTACATCTTTGCCCTCGCCTTCTCTGTCCCGTCGGTTTTCCTGGTGCATTTCGGTGCGAACTGGTGGGAAAACCCCAGCGCCGGAGAAGGCGCGATGGCCGGCCTGATGGCGGGCGCCGTGCTGCTGCTGATCGCGGTCTGGGAACTGCGCAAACGCCCGCCGGACTACATGGACGTGGAAGTGACGCCGGAAACCATGGCCAACCCCGCCGTTGCCGCGGCCGTGGGAGGCCAGCAGGCGCCGCGCCCCGCGCGGCCGGAAAAGCCCGCAAAGGTGAAAAAAAAACACCCGCCCCTGTTCGTGCCGGACATCGTGGTGCAGCGCCAGCGGGCCATGTTCATTACCCAGGCCCGGCGCAGGAAAGCTGCCCGGGCCGCCGCGCTGGCGCGCCATCGCGGCGACCGGGACGAGGAAGAAGAAGCGGCCTGACCTTCGCCGCCCCGTTGCCGGAATGCCCGCATCGGCCTAGCCTGCTGACAGAACACTGTTCCGGGAGGGGACGCACATGATCCGCAAACTCGCTGGCGCCGCGCTGGCCATACTGGCTGCCTGGCTTCTGTGGCAGGGCGTCTCGGCCGTCTCGATGATCGTCAGCCGGGGCAGCCCGCTGGACGACGCACTGCTGCAGCCGCCGACCAGCCTGTGGCGCATCCTGGCGGCGGGCCTGGCCCTGCTCGGCGGCCTGCTCGCAGCGCTCAACGTCAGGGGCGGCGCCTGGCTCGGCGTGACCGGCGCGTTGCTGTTCGCGGCCCTGCCCGGCGCGATGGCGGCGCTGGGCACCGATTCAAGCCTGTGGATGGACGAGGTCTATTCCGGCGGCGCCATGGTCGTGCTGGCCGGCGTGCTCGCTTTCGTGAAGCGAAGCTAGGTCCATTCTGCGGTCTCTGCGGATTGATTTCGGGGCTGGAATGCCTAGGTATGCGGCGCAATCGAATCGCGCGCGGCGCCCGCCCCATCTAAGGAATATATTCACATGGCAGAGACCTTTGACGTCGTCATCATCGGCGGCGGACCCGGCGGCTACAACTGTGCGATCCGCGCCGGGCAGCTGGGCCTCAAGGTTGCCTGCATCGAGACACGCGGCAAGCTGGGCGGCACCTGCCTGAACGTAGGCTGCATCCCGTCCAAGGCGCTGCTGAACGCCTCGCACTATTTCCACGCCGCGCAGCACGAGTTCGCCGCCCTCGGCATCAAGACAGGCAAGGTCGAACTCGATCTCGGCCAGATGATGGCCCAGAAGGAAGAGGCCGTCGAAGGCCTGACCAAGGGCATCGAATTCCTCTTCAAGAAGAACAAGGTCGAGTACGTCAAAGGCCGCGGCAAGATCCTCGGCAAAGGCCGCGTCGAAGTCGCGCTCGCCGAAGGCGGCACGCGCGTGCTTGAGACTAAGAACATCGTGATCGCAACGGGCTCTGAGCCTGCCACCCTGCCCGGCATCGAGATCGACGAGGAGCGCGTCGTCTCGAACACCGGCGCGCTGAGCCTGAAGGCCGTGCCGAAAA
>CALGEF010000106.1 GCA_937881755.1 uncultured Acidobacteriota bacterium | reverse complement strand
CCCCGGACCTGGCCCTGACCTGGTGCGGAGCGCCGCCCTGCGCCCTGCTTATCCCTGAACCATGACAGGCCCAAGGAGGGTTATGTCGTCAGCCTGCCCAGGCAGGCGCTGGAAGGCGCAGAAAGTATCGATCCCGCTCTCACCGTCGGCTATGCAGGGGGCAGGGGAATTTCCGACAGGCGCACTTTGGCGTAAGTGCCAGGCGCTGCGCCGAGGCCCATGTCTTTCGGCTGCACGGCGGCGACCTTCCGGCCCGATTTCGGACGCAGCCAGTCCCACCAGGTCGGCCACCAGCTGCCGGCGATTTCCGTCGATGTCTCCAGCCACTCGTTCGCCGAGGCGCCGAGCTTGCCGGGGTTCACCCAGTGCTGGTATTTCTTTGCGTCCGGATGGTTCACCACGCCGGCGATATGGCCTGAGCCCGAGAGCACGAAGGTTGCATCGCCGCCATACAGCTTGGCCGTGCGGAACACGCTCTCATAGGGTACGATATGATCGTCCTTCGAGGCCTGCAGCATGACCGGTATGGTGATGTTCTTCGGGTCTATCTTCAGTCCGAGTACGGTATATTCGCCCTGGGCCAGGCGGTTCTCGGAATAGCATTCCTTCAGATAGCGCCGGTGCACCGGGCCTGGGATGTTGGTCTGGTCGGCGTTCCAGTAGAGCAGGTCGAACGGGCGCGGCGGCTTGCCGAGCATGTACATGTCGACGACATAGCGCCAGACGAGATCGATCGGCCTGAGCCAGTTGAAGGTTTCATACATGTCCTTGCCGGGCATGATGCCGCCATGCTCGTCGATCAGGCCGTAGACATAATCCCGGCCCGGACCATCGGTGAACACTTTCAGATCGCCGGCGAGTTCGAAGTCGGACTGCGAGGCGAAGAAGGTGGCCGACGAGATCTTGTCATACCCTGTCGCCGACATGTGGGCGAGGGCTGAGGTGAGCAGCGTGCCGCCGATGCAATAGCCGACCGCGTTCAGCGACTTCGCCCCGGAGGCCTGCAGCGCGGCTTCAACAGCAGCGTAGATGCCCTTCTTGACGTAGTCGTCCCAGTCGTAATCTTTGGTCACCTTGTCGGCCGAACGCCAGGAGACGACGAACACCGTCAGGCCCCGGTCGACGAGCCAGCGGATCATCGAGTTTTCAGCGCGCAGGTCGAGGATGTAGAACTTGTTGATCCAGGGCGGGAAGATCACCAGCGGTTTCGAATAGGCCTGCGGCTGCGACGGCGCATACTGGATCAGTTCGAGCAGGTCGTTGCGGAAGACGACTTCGCCAGGCGCGGTGGCGATGTTCACGCCGACTTCGAAGGGCGTCTCGTCGGTCTGCGAAATGTAGAGCTTGCCATTGCCCTTGCGGACATCCTCACGCGCCATGCGCAGGCCGGCCAGCACGCTTTCGCCGCCGCTTTCCATGAAGGTGCGCAGGGCCTGCGGGTTGGTGCCGAGGAAGTTGGTGGGCGAGAGGCTCTCGGTCAGCAGCTGCATGAAGAACCGCGCGCGCAGCTGCACTGCCGGGTCCATGCCTGTGGCCCGGTCCGCCAGGCTGTTCATCCACCTGGAATTCACGTCATAGGCCTTGCGGATGAACCTGAAGGCCGGGTTCACCTGCCATTCGGGGTCCGAGAACCGCTTGTCCTTTTCCTTCGGGGATTCCTGCGAGATCGTCTCGGAGACCATCTCCTGCCAGAGCTTCATCCAGCCCTGCATCAGCTCGAGGTTGGCCTGCATCAGAGCCACCGGGTTCAGGGCGAGGCTCTGGCCGACTTCGCGGAACGCGTCCGACGCGCCCATCGGGTCGCCCTTGGTGACCGTGGCGAGGGGGCCGGAGCCGGTCATCACCTCGGCCATCAGGGCCTGGGACTCGGTATTGGCGAGCGCCAGCGTCGTCATCAGGATCTGCCAGCGCATCGGGTCCTGCGCCGCCATAAGCGCCGCAAGCGGTTCCTGACCCGAGGTCGGTGGGTTGGCGCTGCTCATAGGTCCTAGTTTTGCCCTGCTTCTTAGGCTCATCTATTCATCACAATGTTTGTGATTTAATGAGATTAACCATGAAAAACACGGCGATTCTCCTGTGCGGCGTGCCGCTCCTGCTGGCATCTGCGTGTACCTCTTCGTTTTCGAAGGTGCGCGGCGCCCTTAACGATGCGCCGGACTGGTATGAAGCGCGCCGGACCGAGATCCGGGGCGAGGGCTATCCGGCGATCGCCGATATTCCCACCGTGGACGCAAACTGGAAGCCTGGCGAGGGCCTGGCGGCTTCCGGCGCGGACATTGCGGTGATCCAGGCGGCTTTCGCGGCGGATGCGCGGGCGCAGGCCCCGGCGGCCGGCGCGGCGGAAATTGCGGCCGTGGTGGCGGCAATCCAGGGCGTATTCGAGCCCGGCCTGCCTCCTGGCGAGTTCTTAACACCGACCGAGATTGCGGCGATCCGGGCGAGTTTCAACGTGCCGCGCGTGACCGAAGGCGTGATCTCCCAATGATCAATACAGATTTCCACAAGATCCGGCGGCTGCCGCCCTACGTCTTCGAACAGGTTAACCGGACCAAGGCAGCCCTTCGCGCGAAGGGCGCCGACATCATCGACCTCGGCATGGGCAACCCGGACCTGCCGACGCCCGGGCATATCGTCGACAAGCTTGTTGAGACGGCCCGCAAGCCGGACGTCAACGGATACTCCGCCTCGCGCGGCATTCCCGGCCTGCGCCGCGCGCTGACCGATTATTACAGGCGCCGCTTCGACGTGAAGCTCGACAAGGACCGGGAAGTCATCGTCACGCTCGGCTCGAAGGAGGGCTTTGCCAACCTCGCCCAGGCGATCAGCGCGCCGGGCGACGTCATTCTCGCGCCGGACCCGTCCTATCCGCTGCACCATTTCGGCTTCATCATCGCCGGCGCCTCGATCCGCGGCGTGCCCGCGCATACGCCGGAACAATACCTGTCGAACCTTGCCCGCGCGGTGAAATACTCCGTGCCCCCGCCGACCGCGATGGTGCTCTGCTTCCCGTCGAACCCGACTGCCGCTGTCTGCGATCTGAATTTCTACAAGGAAGCCGTGAAGTTCGCTAAGAAGCATGATCTGTGGATCCTGTCGGACCTTGCCTATAACGAAATTTATTTCGATGAACCGACCCCCTCGATCCTGCAGGTCGACGGCGCGAAGGATGTTGCGGTCGAGTTCACCACCATGTCGAAAACCTATTCGATGGCCGGCTGGCGTGTCGGCTTCGTGGCCGGCAACGAGAAGCTGATCGCGGCGCTCGCCCGTGTAAAATCCTATCTTGATTACGGCGCCTACACGCCGATCCAGGTTGCCGCCGTCGCGGCGCTCGACGGGCCGCAGGACTGCGTGAACGATATCCGCCGGATCTACCGTACACGGCGCGATGCGCTGGTGGAGAGCTTCACACGCGCCGGCTGGCCGGTGCCGAGCCCCAGGGCCTCGATGTTCGCCTGGGCGCCTATCCCGGAGAAACTCCGCCATCTCGGCAGCCTCGAATTCTCGATCCAGCTGATCAATGAAGCCCATGTCGCCGTCGCCCCAGGCGCCGGCTTCGGCGAGCACGGCGACGAATACGTCCGCATCGCCCTCGTCGAAAACGAGCAACGCATCCGCCAGGCCGGCCGCAACATCCGCAAATTCCTCGCCGCGCACGGCGTAAAGGAAATAAAGCCGGTGGCAGCTGAGTAACCTTCCCCCTGACCCTCTTCCCCGGTGGGGAAGGGCTTTAGCGGGTCCTTGCATCCCCGCAGTCTAAACCCGCCCTCAGGGCTTCCGCCTTCCTCGCAAACCGGCTATTGCCCCGTCCAGACCGCAGCGTAAGGGGCACCCCGTGGGGCCGTTGAGAATTGGGATTGCAGGGCTTGGGCATGTCGGCGCCGGGCTGATCGAGCTGGTACAGCGCCAGGACCGCCTGCGGCTGCCGGGGCGGGTCGAGATTGCAGGTGTGAGCGCCCGCTCGCAGAGCCGCAACCGCCCGGTGAGTACCGACAGCTACCCCTGGTTCGATGACGCCGCGACCCTCGCCGAAGACCCCAATGTGGACGTCTTCGTTGAGCTGATCGGCGGCTCCGATGGCCCCGCCAAGTTCGCCGTCGAAACCGCCCTCAAGGCCGGCAAGCATGTCGTCACCGCCAACAAGGCGCTGATCGCCAAGCACGGCATTGCGCTTGCCGCCCTCGCCGCCGAGAAGCATGTGGACCTCCTGTTCGAAGCCGCCGTCGCGGGCGGCATCCCGGTCGTCCGTGTACTGCGCGACAGCCTTGTTGGCACCGAACTCAAACGCGTCTCCGGCATCCTCAACGGCACCTGCAACTTCATCACGAGCACGATGCTGGAAACCGGCCGCGCCTATGAGGAAGTGCTCGCCGAAGCCCAGAAGCGCGGCTATGCCGAGGCCGACCCCACGCTCGACGTCTCCGGCATGGACGCCGCCCACAAGGCCGCCATCCTCTCCGCCATCGCCTTCTCGGCAGACCTCGATTTCTCCAAGGTCGAAGTGCGCGGCATCGAGGAAATCGGCCTGCTCGACCTGCGCCTCGCCGACCGTCTCGGCTTGCGCATCAAGCTGATTGCCGAAGGCGTGCTGACCAGGGCCGGCGTCGTCTGCCGCGTTGAGCCGATGGCCCTGCCGCATGCCCATGCGCTGGCCCGCGTCGATGGCTCGCTCAATGCCGTGCGCATCGAAGGCGACCCGCTGGGCGCTGTCGTGCTCACTGGCCCCGGCGCCGGCTCCGGCCCGACCGCCAGCGCCGTGATGGGCGATGTCGCGAAACTCTTCAGGCCCGCCATCCGCAACGCCTTCGGCCGCGCCCAGCACCATGTTGCGCAGCCCTTCGTCAGCGGCGATGCCTCCGAGATCGCGCCCTTCTTCCTGCGTGTACGCCTCGCCGACAAGCCGGGTACGCTCGCCGCGCTGACCGAAGCGCTGGCCGAAGAAGGCGTCTCGGTCGACAAGCTGCTGCAGGATTCCGCCGACGAGAGCGGCGCCAGCCCCGTCGCCGTCGTCACGCACCGCTGCCCCCGCGCGCAGATGCAGGCCGCTGTTAACCGGATTGCGAAACTGTCGGTCTCCGTAGAGGACCCGCGCCTGATCCGCATCGAAGCGGCAAGCTAATTGCTTCGTCCAAGAGTTAAATGTCCCGAGTTCCCGACTGTGGAGAAAAACATATGAAAGACAATGTTCTGACGCCGAGCCTTGCCGATGCGATGG
>CALGEF010000105.1 GCA_937881755.1 uncultured Acidobacteriota bacterium | reverse complement strand
TGCGCAACCTCGTCGAGCGCATCCTGATTCTCTCGCCGTCCGATTCGACCCGTCCTATCAGTGTGGACGAACTGCCGCGCGATCCCGGCCGCTCAGCCGCCTCGCCCGCCGCGCAGTCCGGCTCGGCCGACCTGGTTGGCCTGTCGCTGCGCGATGCCCGCGAGCAATTTGAGCGGGAATACCTGAGCCTGCAGATCACGCGGTTTAACGGAAACATCTCGCGGACGGCTGAATTCATCGGTATGGAACGCTCCGCCCTCCACCGAAAATTAAAGGCTTTGGGCATAACAACAGGCGTGCGGCACGATAGCTGATACCCGGGCTGAAAGGCTGAACAGATGCACGTTCTGATCTGCGGCGCCGGACGCGTGGGGCAGGGTATTGCCCGGCGCCTTGCGCGCGAGAAGCACGAAATCACGATCATCGACGAGAACGCCGATCTGGTCGATCAGGTCTCGATCGATCTCGACGTGCGCGGCATAGTCGGTCACGCCGCGCACCCGGATGTGCTGAAGCGGGCGCGTGCGGCGGACTGCGAGATGATCATCGCTGTCACCCACTTTGATGAAATCAACATGGTGATCTGCCAGATCGCCCACACAGTCTTCTCAGTGCCGTTCAAGATCGCGCGTGTGCGTGACGGGTCTTACCTTGATGCGGCCTGGAAGAACATCTTCTCGCGCGAAGGCCTGCCCATCGACATGGTCATTTCGCCTGAAGCGGAAGTGGGGGACGCGATCCTCCAGCGCTTCCGCACGCCCGGTACGATCATGAGCGCAGCCTTTGCGGGGGGGAAACTCAAGCTGCTGGGCTTTGAGCTCGCCGCCGATAACCCGCTGATCGACCTCCCGGTCGACCAGATGCGCGGCGTCTTCCCGGACCTCTCGGCCCGTATCATCGGCATCGGCCGCGGGGCCGAAATCCGCGCCCCGCGCGGGCGCGATGTGCTGAAGCCCGCAGACCGTGCCTATATCGCCGTCCTGGACACACATGCGGAACGCCTCACTTCGATTTTCAACCGCGACCAGAGCCGCCTCGACCACGTCGTCATCATTGGCGGCGGCAATGTCGGGCTGCATGTCGCCAAGGTGCTCGAGAAAGAAAGCCACATCCGTGTACGGTTGATCGAGCGCAGCGCCGAGCGGGCCAACAAGGCCGTCTCTCAGGTAAAGCGCTCCATCGTGATTCAGGGCGACGGTCTCAACCCGGACATCCTTGCCGAAGGCGGCGTTGACCGGGCGGACTTCGTGATCGCGATCACGGATGATGACAAGACGAACCTCCTCATCAGCAACCTTGCCAAGCGCGCCGGTGCCAAGCGCGCGCTCGCGCTGATCAATGCGCCCGAACTCGCCAGCCTCGCCGCCGACATGCGGGTGGACACTGTGCTCGACCCCCGCGCCCTCACGGTCTCGCAAGTCCTGCTCCGCATGCGCCGCGGCCGGATCCTCGGCCTCCAGTCCCTGGAAGACGGCCTTGCTGAAGTCGCCGAGGGCGTGACACTGGAGTCGTCGTCCCTTATCGGCAAGCCGCTCGGCTATGACGACATGCCCGAGGGCGTGACCGCCGCTGCCGTGCTGCGCGGCAACCAGATCCTGATGGCCGGTTCCGATGTCATCGTGCGGCCCGAAGACCATCTCGTGATCTTCTACGAAGCTGAAATGGTTCGCAGCGTCGAGAAGTTCTTCCGGGTCAATCCGGACTATTTCTGATCCATGAATTACGCGTCCGTCGCCCGTGTCCTGAGCCTGCTGATGCTGATCGTGGCGGGTGCAGGCATATGCGGTGGCGTCATTGCGGTGGTGGCGGGAGAGACGCAGCAGGTCGTTTCGCTCGGCGTCACAGCCATGGGAATTCTGGTCGCCGCCGCGAGCGTGTTGCTGCTTACCCCCAGGCCGGAGCGCAAGGCGCGCCCCTCGGACGGCCTTGCCGTCGTGATCCTCTGGTGGCTGCTCACACCGCTCGCGACGTCCCTGCCGTTTGTGTTCGGCGTCGCCAACAGTTCGGTCATAACCGCCATCCATGAGGCTGCGGCGTGTCTGACCACGACCGGCCATTCGGTCATCAGGGTGTCGGGAGACGACTGGCCCGCAAGCCTGATCTACTGGCGCGGCGCCCTGCACCTGCTCGGTGCTTTCTCGGCTATCGTAACAGCCGCCGGCGTCTTCGCAGCGGTGAACCTTGGCGGACCCGGCGTGCACCGCACCGTGCTTTTCACGCTGCCCGAAAGCAGCTTCTTCGATGCCATGCCCCGGATCACCGGGCCGGTATCGCTGATGATCGGGGTCAGCGTCCTGTTGATTTTCGTCGCCCTGCTCGTGCTGGGCGTCGAACCGGGCAGGGCGCTCGGTGATGCTGTCAGCGTCATCACGACCGGGCTCGTGCATCCCGGCGCACTGGACCTGGCGCCGGCATCGGCAGCGGTCTGCGTCGTGCTGGCAACAGGGCTCCTGCTTGGCTCTCTCGGTCTCGCGTTCTGGCTGCCGCTCCGCCGCCGCGCCTGGGCATTGATCATTCAGGATCCGGAAATCGTGGTGTTCGCCGGGTTTGCGGTTCTCTTTGCGGGCTTTGCAATGATTGCCGGGCTCGCAGCCGGCGATGCGCTCGGCTGGTCGATCGCGACCCTCTCGACATCGGGCATTCCGCTGGGTGCGCCCGGCGCAGCTGACGCCATTCCGCTGACGGTCTATGTGATGCCGTGTCTGGTCGGCGGCTCGGCACTGGCCGCAGCTGGCGGAATCAAGCTGGCGCGGGTGATCGTGCTTGGGCAAAGGGCGGGGCAGGAGTTCCAGCAACTTGGATATCGCCGGTCCCTTGTCAGCTTCCGTTTCCGGGACCGCGAACTGGATGAGCGCAGCGTGATCGGGGTCTGGGTCTACTTCGTCGCCTATGTGCTGGCTGTTTTCATGTTTCTGATCGCCTTCAGCTTTGCCGGGCTGGGCTTTGACGACGCCATCCGCCTCTCGATCGGCGGGCTGACCTCCTCGGGCGGACTGGTTGCCGGGTCTGACACAGATCTGGGCCCGGCCAGCGAAATCCTCCTGATCATTGCCATGCTTTTGGGCAGGCTGGAGATTTTGACCTTGCTACCTGCCCTTTCACTGAGCTTTTGGCGGGGCTGACCCTTGCGCACCTGCAGCAAACGACTTAGCTCGGGGACATAACAAAAACACCAGCAGGAAAAGCAAAGCGCATGTCAGCTGACAAGAAACAGAACCTGCAGGACACTTTCCTCAACGCCGTTCGCAAGTCCCGCACGCCCCTCACTGTTTTCCTGGTAAATGGTGTGAAACTGCAGGGCGTTGTCACATGGTTCGACAACTTCTGTATACTGCTGCGGGGTGACGGTCGCCCGCCGCAACTCGTCTACAAGCACGCCATCTCGACCATCGCGCCGAGCGCACCTGTCCAGCTTTTCGACGAAGAGACGGACGGAGACTAGTCCGGATTGACCGAGAAATTTGTTGACCGCCTTCCGGCGCCGGAGATTGCCGGCGTGGTTATCCCCTGGTTCACGCCAGCGGATCGTCCGACGCCGGACCGTTTGAGAGAAACCTCAGGCCTCGTTGAAGCGCTGGGTTGCCAGCTGGGCTTTGTCCGGCCGGACCAGGTGCGCAAGGTCAATCCCTCCTTCCTGCTTTCCGGCGGCATCGTGGACCGTATGGCGGCTGACCTTGAAGCCGAACACTGCACGCTGGCCGTCATCGACGGCGCCCTGACCCCTGTTCAGCAGCGCAATCTCGAGAAGCGCCTCGGCATGAAGGTTATCGACCGGACAGGCCTGATCCTAGAAATCTTCGGCCTGCGGGCACGCACGAAAGAGGGCCGGCTGCAGGTCGAACTGGCGCGCATCCTGTACGAGCGCTCGCGCCTCGTGCGCACGTGGACACACCTTGAGCGCCAGCGCGGCGGCTCCGGCTTCCTGTCCGGTCCGGGCGAAAGCCAGCTCGAGGCGGACCGCCGGATGCTGGATGACAGGATCATCCGCCTCCGGCGCGATCTCGATGAAGTCAAACGCACCCGCGCCGTGCAGCGCGCCGGCCGGCGCCGCTCCGGCACGCCGGTCGTGGCATTGGTCGGCTATACCAACTCCGGCAAGTCGACCCTGTTCAACCGCCTCACCGGCGCCGACGTCTTCGCCAGGGATATGCCCTTCGCGACCCTCGACCCGACGATCCGAAAGCTTCAGCTTCCCTCGCTCGGCGAAGCGGTGCTGATCGACACGGTGGGTTTCATCTCGGACCTGCCGACCCACCTGATCGACAGCTTCCAGGCTACGCTTGAAGAATCCCTGCAGGCAGATTTGCTGGTTCATGTCCGTGACCGATCGAGCGCGGCGGACATCGAGCAGGCGAGTGACGTGATGACCGTACTCGAACGGCTCGAAAAAGAATCCGGCATGACACTGCCGCCGGTCATCGAAGCCTGGAACAAGATCGACGCGATGCTGCCCGGGCGTTCGGACTCGATGAAGAACCTCGCGGCTTCCGAAACCGAAGTGCCGGCGGTTGCCGTGTCAGCGCTGACCGGCGAGGGCGCGGAAGCGCTGCTCCGGCTCATCGAAAAATCCTTGCTGCACGGACAGCAGGAAATCGAACTTATCCTGGCACCCGAAGCGGGCCGCGCCCGCGCCTGGCTCCACCAGAACGGCGACGTAACCGGCGAGCGGACCGAAGATAACGGCGCAGCTCACCTGGTCGTGCGTCTCTCTGCCGAACGCCTCGGTCAGTTCAGAGCCGAATTCCCGGGCCTGCTTCCGGCAGCGGGCTAACCGCGTTCGGCCTGCTTGACCCGCTGCCAGTAAGCTTCCTGCTCATCCAGCGTCAGCGACGCGAACTCGAGCGAATCGGCTTCTGACGCCTGCTCCATCGCCCGGAAGCGGCGCTCGAATTTTGCGTTCGCCCTGCGCAGCGCCTGTTCCGGATCAACCGACAGGCGCCGGGCGAGATTGGCGACGACAAACAGCAGGTCGCCCACTTCATCTTCAACTGCGGCCGCATCGCCGCTGGCGATCGCGTCTTTGACTTCGGCGATTTCTTCCTCAAGTTTCTCGAAAATAGGCGGGGTTTCGGTCCAGTCAAATCCGGTCCGCGCAGCGCGCTTCTGCAGTTTCTCGGCGCGCAGCAGGGCCGGCAGGGCGCGCGCTACCCCGTCCAGTGCGCTGGGCGCGGCTCCTGCGCCAGCCCTCGTTGCACGCTCTGACGCTTTCATTGTCTCCCATGCGAGAGTTTGTTCGTCTGCGGAGCGTGCGTCTGCCTCATCGCCGAAGACATGCGGATGGCGCCGGATCATCTTGTCATTGATCGCGGCCACCACATCCGCCAGCGCAAACGCGCCTTGCTCTTCCGCCATCCGGCTATGGAACACCACCTGGAACAGCAGGTCGCCGAGTTCGTCGCGCAATTCCCCCATATCGGCGCGCTCGATCGCATCGGCGACCTCGTAGGCTTCCTCGATCGTGTAGGGGGCTATCGTTGCGAAATCCTGCTCGAGATCCCAGGGGCATCCCGAGACCGGATCCCTGAGCTGCGCCATGATCCGGGCAAGTTCGCGCAAGGCGATGGCGGCGGCTTCGGTTCGGTCTGTTTCAGGCTGCATGCGCCACTCCGGTGCTCGCCTTCGTCTTGCCGTGGCCCCGGCGCCTGCGCAAGCGCCTGCGCCCGCCTGTGGGGACCAGCAATTGACACGGGCCGCCAGCCGCGAGACGGGAGACCATCTCCAACCACGTTGTTCGCCGGACCCGGTGCCGGCAAGGTGAGGGTATGAAGGACAAGCTGGCGCTGATCGGAACTGAATGGGCTGGCACGCAGCTGCGCGCCTGGGCCTTCGACGGCGACGGCGAAATCCTGTCCTCGTTCCACACGCGCGAGGAACCGGTCGCCGGGCACCGCGACTGGCCGGGGCGGATACGGTTTCATCTGGCCGAATGGCTCGGGTTTTCTCCGGAGGTTGCGGTCATCGGTTGCGGGGATGTATCCGCGTCTCTCGCAGGCAATGCCTCGCTGAATGCGCCCCTGCCGCTGACCCACCTGGCCAGCCATCTGGGCCTGCAGGCGGGCATTCACCTTGTGCCCTGGATCGGCCAGCTCTCTCCGCCGGACCTGACCTGCGGCGCGGAAACGGTGCTGTTCGGCCTGGACGAGGCCAACGGCTCGGTTTGTATCGCCGGGCACCATACCCGCCATTGCGTGGTCGAGCATGGCCGGGTGCTGGAGTTCTCGACCGAAATCACCGCGGAACTGCGCGACCTGCTGCTGTCGCACGGCACGCTGGCGCTGAACGGGGCCGGCGCCCAGTCCTTCGACATGAAGGTCTTCAGGGACTGGGTCGAACGCGCCCTTGATACCGACGACTCGCCGCCGGTCTTCTCGGTGGAGGCCGCGATCCGGCAAGGCTCGCTTTCGGCCGGCAACAAGGCAGCGGCGCTGGCGGGCCTGATGATTGGCGCGGACGTAGCGGCGCACTATGATCCCGGTGACGAAGTCCTGCTGGTCGCCGACGGACCGCTGCTCGAGGCCTATGGATTTGCCCTGGACGCCCTTGGCGCGGATGTCGAGGAAACCTCGGCGGCTGAAGCCCTCCAGGACGGCCTGTTCGAGATTGCCGATCTTGCCGGACTGCTCGGCGAGGATAAAGGCGCGCTATGACCGGTGAGGAAGCCTGACCTTCGATGATCATTGCCCCTGAATGCGTTGCGCCTACCGGATGCCTCATCGGCCAGTCCCCGCTTTGGAGCCATTCTGAAGGTTTCCTGTGGTGGGTCGACCAAAAGCGCGCCAAGCTGCACCGTTACAACCCGCGCACCGGCAACACCCGGCGCTACGAACTTCCGGTACGGCCGAGCCGGATCGCCCTGTTTGATGGCCTGCTCCTGATGGCGGCGGACCGGGAGATCGGGTTCTTTGATCCGGCGACGGAAGTTTACGATCGCTTATCGGTTGTCGAGGGTGAGCCAGGGTCTAACCGCACCAGCGATGGCGGCGTTGCGCCGGACGGGTCCTTCTGGTTCGCCACCGAGGACGACGCCGGACGTGAGCCAGCCGGCAATTACTACAGGTACGGGCCGGACAAGACGATTTCGCCGATCCGTCTGCCGTCCGTCATGATGTCGAGGACGTTCGAGTTTTCGCCGGATGGCCGGACCTTTTACACCTGCGATTCGGCCGAATGCGAAGTCCTCGCGCACGATTTTGACCCCGAAACCGGCTCTGTTTCAGGGCGTCGGACTTTCGCGTTCACGCATGAACTGGGCGGAATGCCGTTCGGATCGGCGGTTGATCAGGAGGGCGGCCTCTGGACTTGCCTGCATGGGGCGTCGCGGGTTGTGCGGTTCAAACCTGACGGCGAAGTGGACCGGGTCATCGTGCTCGCCGCGCCTTTGCCGACAGGGTGCGCGCTTGGCGGTGAGGACATGCGGACCCTGTTCATTACGACCTCGCGGGCCGGACTGAGCTTCCCGCAGCTGGACTCGCGGCCCCTGTCGGGCAGCCTTTTCGCTGTCATGGTGGATATTCCGGGTATTCCGGCGCGCAGTTTTGGTCCCATCCGCTGATCAAGCATTCTCGCGGGATGGCGAACACTTATCATTTTTTATGGTTGTGTCGCAGGCAAGCGGCGTCTCCGGCGTCCAGTCTGGCGTCAAGTCTGGCGCACGCAGTCAGTCGCTTTCGCACGCCGGAGCATTCGCAGCCTGAGCGCTTGCATGCCTGCATCGCTGAGACGTCAGGGTTACTTATAAAAGAAAAGTCTCGCCCCGTGGCAGAGCCTGGGCAGAGTCTGGGCTGGCGCCTGCCAGGCGGCAAAGCGTTTGCCCCCTTGCCTGGAGGGCCGGGATGCCCACATCGGCTGCGAGCGCCTGATCCTGCACATTTTCCGTGGACGCGCGCCTGTAAACGGGCTAATCGCCCGCCTTTGAAAAACGAGTGATTATGATGGCCGAAAAGCCGACCAGGGCGCCGCAAGCGCCGAAAGAGAAGAAAAAGGCGGTAGGACCGCTGACTTTCCTCGCGCAGGTGCGCGCGGAAGGCAACAAGGTGACCTGGACCACCCGGCAGGAGACCATTCAGGCGACGATCTTCGTGATCATCATGTCGATCCTGATCGCAATCTTCCTTTTCCTGGCCGATACCGTCATAACGATGTTCGTGAACTTCGTCCGGGGTGCCTGAGGGTGCTTTCCGCGAATCCAGATCAACAGGAGCGCTCTCGGCCCATGCCTGAAGCCAAATGGTATATCGTCCACGCCTACTCGAACTTCGAAAAGAAGGTTGCCGGCACGATTCGTGAGCAGGCCGAACGCAAGGGCCTGGCCCACCTCATCGAAGAGATTGAAGTGCCGACCGAGGAAGTGGTCGAGGTGGCCCGCGGCAAGAAAAAGACCGTCGAACGGCGCTACTTCCCCGGCTACGTGCTTATGAAGGCCCAGCTGACCGACGATATCTACCACCTGGTCAGGGACACCCCGAAGGTCTCCGGTTTCCTCGGCGCCGAAGGCGGCAAGAAGCCGCTTCCGGTTCGCCAGCGCGAAGTCGACCGGATCCTGGGCAAGTCGACCGACGTCGCGGCCGAACGCCCCCGGGCCCGGATCATCTTCGAGATCGGCGAGCAGGTTCAGGTCAACGATGGCCCGTTCCAGGGCTTCGAGGGCGCCGTCGAGGAAATCGACGAGGCCAATGGCCGTCTGAAAGTGACCGTATCGATCTTTGGCCGTGGCACGCCCGTGGACCTGGAATTCGACCAGGTCGTGAAGGTCTGAGAATC